>JAUNSQ010000193.1 GCA_030539135.1 Synergistaceae bacterium
AAAGCGCTGAAGGGATAGACCATGAAGAGAGAGCGTATCGAATTTTTATCGTCAATATCCGCGGAAATTCGCAAGGATATCGTCCGCATGGTTGGAGTAGCTGGTTCAGGTCCGGTTGAGATGCCTCTTGCTATCTCGGACCTTCTTGTCTATTTGTACTGGGAAAACATGAGTATATACCCTGAAAAACCGCTGTCCGAAGAGAGAGACAGGCTTATCATGGGGGTATTTAAAGCGGTTCCGGCGTTATATGCGGTTCTTGCGCGCCGAGGGTATTTCGCGAGAGAGGAACTGTGGCATTACAGGCGGCTGGGTTCTATGCTCCAAGCGTCGCCGGACTATAACAGGACGCCCGGGATAGACGCTCCGTGTCTCCTTGATGGATTGGCGCTCGCGATAGCGTCCTCGTCATCGGAACTGCTGCTGCGCCGCCAGCCCACGCCTAAAGTCTTTTGTCTCTGCGAGGAAAGGGATTTTCCTCAGGATTTTTGGCACGAAGCGTGCTTTGCGGCTGAGACTAATTTGTCGAACCTGATAGTGTTGGTTATTGTCAAGAAATCTCTTAAAACGGGCATTTCTGACGATGAAGAAAAGACGATCCTGAGCTATAAAAATAAAATGTCGGGATATGGCTGGATTGTATCGGACATTGACGGACACGATTTTCAAAATATGGAAGATACGTTGTCTGTACTGGATATGTCCGACGGAAGACCAAAAGTTGTTTTTGTCTTTACAAACGCGGGGATGGATTACTCGTTTATCGATGATTCCGACTCTGATGATGTTCCTGCGCTGAGACACAGGGAAGATATTGAGCATGCGCTTGAAGAACTGGAGGAGAGACGAAGTGTCTGACAATAAACACACAAACACGTGGAACGCTTTCTTAAATTATATTATCGAATTTGCCTCCAAGCGCAGCGATTTCTTTCTTTTACTATCGGGAGACGTCTCCGATCCGGAGTCGTTTAACGCGATCCCGGAAGATAAAAAAATAATCAAATCCGCTTCCGCGTCTAACCTTATTCTTAACGCGGCAGGGCTTGCGGTTGAGGGAAAGAGGCCTATCGTAGTCTCTTCTTCAGCGTCGATAGTTATCGATGGGTACAGGAAGATACGCGACGCGCTGGCTATCCCAAGCCTGCCGGTGTCTATTGCGGTTTCGGATGGAGGATTGTCGAGAGGAAGCGACGGCACTTCCTGCAATGTTCTTGAAGATATCGCTCTTATGCGTTCTCTTCCAAACATGAATATATACGTCCCTTCAGGAAAAGCGTCGGTGATTTCTTCCGCTGAAAACGCGAGACAGTTAAAGGCGCCGTCGTATTTTAGGCTTAGCCGCACCGACACAGCCAGAATCAACGACACTCTTGGCGGCGTGTCCAACGGGGCGAACTTTCTGACCTCCGGCACTGACGTCACGATATGTGCATGCGGCGTCATGGTAGATCAGGCTCTTAAAGCCTATCATATACTTGAACAACGCGGCATCAGCGCCGAGATAGTAGACTGCTGCAAGATAAAACCATTTCCAGAGCAATTGCTGCTGTCGTCGGTCAGAAAGACCGGCTGCTGTGTTGTCGCCGAGGAACACAGCTCCATAGGAGGATTGTCTAGCGCGGTCTCGGATTGCCTATCTAAGACCTATCCCGTCGCGACGCGTTTTGTCGCGGTGGACGACCAGTTTGTCAACAGCGGTACGCCGGACGAACTGAGGGAATATTATGGACTTACATGGAAAGAGATCGTTAACGCGGCGGCCGAGGTATGGGCGCTTCGCAGGAGGTAACGGCATAGATGGATATACAGTTTTCCGGCGTAACAAAAATTTTTGAACCGGACATAGTAGCCCTTGAAGATATATACCTTCAAATCGACAAGGGAGAGTTCGTCTACCTTGTGGGGGAGACCGGCTCCGGAAAGACGACGCTGATGCGCTGTATAATGCGTGATGTGATCCCGACGCGCGGACATATAAGCGTCGGCGGCAGACTGCTTCGCAAGATCAGCAGGTTTGAGCTTGCCCTTTTTAGAAGAGATATCGGAGTAGTTTTTCAGGATTTTATGCTCCTGCCCGACCTCACAGCATTTGAAAACGTGGCGTTTGTCCTCGAAGTCATGGGTTACTCGCCGAAAGATATAGTGGAAAAGGTATCCGAAGTGCTTAAAAACGTCGGTATCTGGCGCAGACGCAATATGTGCCCCCCGCAGCTCTCAGGAGGAGAACAGCAGCGGCTTGCCATCGCGCGCGCGATAGTAAACGATCCGGCTCTGCTCAT
>JAUNSQ010000194.1 GCA_030539135.1 Synergistaceae bacterium
AATGGCTTCTTCATTTTCTGTTTTTCTATTCTAATGATACCATAAATCAATAGTGCAAAACAGTGCATTTTACTGCGAGGCAAGTATTAATTCGATCTTTTTTAAAACATTGCTATGAATATCATAAGCCTGGCGCACTTAGATGTCCAGCTCCACTGCAATCTGCTCCCACTATTAATGTCTTTTAACTAACTGTTAGATAGGGAATTTCGCCTATTGAATTACAAGTTAATAAAAGGCGAAAATCGCTATCTGCCTAACAGCACATTAGTTTTTGTTCGAGTGATAATCCCTTTATCACAGCTGTAAGCGTCACTAAATTCGCGGATGTAACTGTACACTGTGGGTTTAGACAAACCGCTGTATTCCATGCTGCCAGTGACACGGACGATTCCATTGCAGATGCAAATTTCGTATGCACTGTCCAAAGCCTTACGTTGGTCGTCCTCCGAAAATCGCTTGCCGCTTTTCGCAAGATTAGCAAGTATGCTGCCTTCTATGGGTGCGGCACTCAGATTTGCCGCCAAGTCGATGCGATGAATCGGGTATTCAAACCAGAGCTCTCCGCACAGGAAGATGTTGATATCCTCTGGACTTGTGAAGATTATTCTTTCGTTGGCCTGCATATTCCGTTTGGACTCAGCGGTCATTATCACCTTAATATACAGCGCCGGTCTGGTTTATTCGGGACTCGTGCATCTTGTGACCGCATTTCGCAAAACGGCGATGGTATTTGTCCCGTAGTGCGCCAGCCGAAATACTCATGATTACATCCAAGAGCGAGCGCCTTTGCCGCTGCGCAGGGCCCGCATCTGTCAGGCATGGTTATGCCGTGAATGAAAAACGTTTGCATTTTGTAAAAATCTATTTGTCTCGCTCATCGTCCGCGCGCCGGCGCACAACTTAACGCTCAAGCCCGCTCAACTCCAGACCTTTCTCGGCTCAGCAATGTTTAGATTCTTCTGCCAAATGATAAAATCTCAGTATATTCCCACATCTTTTTTCTGCGGAAGTCATTTTTCCCTTGCGTTTATCTGAAAGAGAGTATATACTGAGGCAAAGTTGTTATGAAACATGAAAAGGATTTCATGTCTATACAAACGAGCAAATACTCAGCCAGGAGGGGTTAATGATATGAAAAAGTTGGTATTCGGCTCGCTGAATATTGACCGGACATACACTGTTGAGCACTTTGTCAGCGCCGGTGAGACCATATCGGCCGAGAAAATGAATATCTTCTGCGGAGGCAAGGGCTTAAATCAGGCGGTTGCCATGTCACGGGCGGGCAGCGAGGTGTATTTTGCCGGAGCCATCGGCGCCGACGGCGACATTTTACTTCAGGCTCTGCAAAACGAGCGCATTAATATCGACTGCGTTAAGCGCACAGACGGCGCCAGCGGGCATGCCGTGATACAGGTAGACAAGTCCGGCTCAAACTGCATAATGATTCTCGCCGGATCCAACGGCGAGATAGGACACGCGGATGTCGACCGCGTCCTTTCCGGGTTTGACAGCGGAGACCTTGTGCTTTTACAAAATGAGATTTCAAGTCTGGACTATATCATATCTCAGGCTCATAAAAAGGGCATGAAAGTGGCGCTGAACCCTTCTCCGTTCAATAAAGCGATTGAGCGCTGCGAGCTTTCGGAGCTTGACTATCTTATAGTAAACGAGGTCGAGGGCGCGGCAATATGCGGCGAAAGCAGCTGGCGCGCGATAATCGATTCCATTCGCAGCAGCTATCCTTCCGTCAGCATTTTATTGACTCTCGGCCATCGCGGAAGCGTGTATTACGATAAAGACGGAGCAGTAGAAACCTGCGGGATATATCGGGTCCCCGTTACCGATACCACCGCCGCGGGCGACACCTTTGTCGGCTATTTCCTGACAAAAATTCTTGCAGGCGGCAGTGTTTCTGAGGCTTTGACGACAGCCGCGACAGCCAGCGCGATAGCTGTGTCGCGTGCAGGTGCGCTTCCCTCTATCCCCTTTGCCCAAGAGCTCAAGACCGCAGACATGATCCTGATGGTCCCTTTCAACGGATAACCGCAAATCCAGCGTGTACGTCCCGTGTGTGTTTCAGGGTTTTATACTCTTCACTGCGTTAATCTATTGAGATTTATGTTTTTTTAACATAAGGTAAGGACTGAATATGGCAAATATTAAAGACGTCGCGAGGCGAGCCGGAGTATCGCCGGCAACCGTTTCACGGGTGCTCGCAAAAAATGTAAAGGTTAAGAAGGAAACGGAGGAGTCTGTTCTGCGCAGCATCGCAGAGCT
>JAUNSQ010000061.1:0-3248 GCA_030539135.1 Synergistaceae bacterium
CAGCGGTCTGAATCATGTTGAACGTACCGTAGATCTCTTTGGGCTGACTCTTGGGCTGGCTCTCAACATTTGGATCGACGAAAACTCCGTTCCCACTGCCTACGCCAAACCTCGCGCCTCTAATATAGAAAGGAGCGGTGCTCATGCTTTCTACCCCTCCGCAGAGCACTACGTCGGAATAACCGCACTGTATCTGCTGCATTCCGCTGAGGATGGCCTGCATCCCCGACGCGCACTGCCTGTGTACGGTATAGGCCGGAGTGGATTCTGGCACTTTGATCATCAGCGAAGTAACTCTTGCGATATTCGGCTGATCTGTAGACTGCTTTGCGTGTCCGCAAATCACTTCGTCTATTACGTCTTTTTCGATTCCCGCTTTTGCAACAGCTCCTTCTAACGCAACTGAGAGCAAAACATCGGGCTGAACATTTTTAAGCGTTCCGCCAATCGACCCTATTGGAGTCCTCACGGCCGAAACAACAACAACATCTCTCATTTTTACATACACCTCAATTACTTGAAATTGAGCATAGTCCAACAGTAACTGCAATCCATACACATTGATTGAGTCAATATATAGAATCTAAGACTACGTCGGCGCTTACTATGCGGCTATGGTATTAGACTTTTCTTTACGATATTTGATATACTGTGGAACCAAGACAATCAGGACTATTGCTAGTCCGGCAATGTCAGTAACTATCCCGGATACGATCATTAGCAGAGCTCCGGCCAAAAGCAGAGCGCGTAACGGCAGCATCACAGGATACTTGTAGAAACCTTCAATTGCGACTGAGAGCGCGTATATTCCAATCACGCTTGATACCGTAGCTCCAAGGATAGCGACAGCGGAGCCATCCATAAGAAGTTCCGGGCTGTAGATAAAGATAAACGGAAGTATATACCCGGACAACCCTATCTTCCACGCGACCCAGCCAAGTCTCATTGGATCGTCGCCCGCTACGCTGGCAGCCGCGTAAGAGGCCGTCGCGACAGGCGGCGTTATTGCAGACAAGATGCCGAAGTAGAAGACGAACAGATGTGCAGCAAGCGGTTTAACGCCCATCTGGACCAGCGCTGGAGAGACGAGGACGCTCAAGATGATATAGACCGACGTCGTCGTCATGCCCATGCCGAGAATAAGCGCGGAAACCATCGTCAGCAGCATCAATATGACCATATTGCCGCCTGCGAGAGCTAGAAGCAAGTTCGAGAATTTTAATCCGAGCCCCGTAAGTGACAGCATACCGATTATGATACCCGCGAGCGAACAGACAATAGCGACATCCAGCGAAGCCATCGCGCCAAGCTCAAACGATTTCATAAGTTTCTTTGGTGTCATGCGCGTTTCCTTGTTGATCATAGAGACCGCGATCAGGGCGATTATGCTCCAGAAGCCTGATTTGATTGGCGACCATCTGGCTATCGCAAGGAAGTAGACCAAAAGGAGAACAGGAAACGCGAAGTAAAAACCGTTTTTCAAAACCACTTTGACATCTGGGACTTCGCTGAGCGGTTTAATGTTTATCTTGTTAGACCTGATGTCTATTATGAATATTATCGCGAGATAATAGAGGACACCGGGTATAAACGCTGCCAAAGCAACGTCAAGATATGGAACTCCAAGCGTCTCGGATATGATGAACGCAGCCGCACCCATGATAGGAGGCATAAACTGTCCGCCAGTACCAGCAACTGATATTACGGCTCCTGAGAAACGCTTCTCATATCCGGCTTTCTCCATCATCGGTATCGTAAGAGGGCCAATAGCCATGACGTTCGCCGGAGCGGAACCTGATACCATTCCAAAGAGGCAGCTTGCGACAGTCGCCGCTTTTGCGCTTCCTCCTTTTGTACGCCCAAACAGAGCAGTCGATAGGTCTATAAAGAACCGGCCCGCTCCGGAGCTTTCAAGGAACGCTCCGAAAAGTACGAAAAGGAAGATATACGTAGCGGAAATTCCGGCCACCTGTCCATATATTCCAGCCGTGTCCATGTACAGAGTACCGACGATCCTCTTGAGCGTGTATCCTCTATGCCCTATCAATGTCGGAAGATAATTTCCGTAAAGAGCGTATAGGATAAATAGTATTGCCATAATCGGCAGCGCGTATCCGAGTTTTTTCTTGGCGGCATAGATCACGCAGCCAATAGCGACACATCCCATGAGAAGGTCAATTTTGCTTGGGAATGCGACCCTCATCATCATGTCGTACCAATACATAAACGCGTATACGCTAATGGCAAGGGAGCAAACGGCCATGATAATATTGAACAGCTTGTTTACCTTGCCCAGCTTGCCGGAATCGGATTCTTTAAAATACGCCTGAAGGAAAATCAAAACCAGCGCGAACCCGATGTGAACGCTTCGCTGCTGCGTAGTTGGCAATGAACCAATACCTGCCGTGACGAGGTGGAAGGTAGACATCGCGATTGCGATCCACGCCATCGCCTTCAGCAAAAAGCGATCAAATATATTTTTAGATTCAGGTGTCTCTGAATTACTCATATCGCTTTATCTCCCTTAACGTATCGTCGATTTATTTCGTTTCGTCGTAATAGCGTTTTGCGCCTGGATGTAAGGGGACTATTTTCATAGCGATGATTTGCTTTGTATGTTTCACGTTGTATTCAGCGCCGCTTTTGTGGATGGCGGTAAGGTCTTTGACTTTTTCGTTCAAAGTTTTCGTGACTTTATATACTATATCGTCGTCAAGGTTTTTGTTCGCGAGCAAGAGGACAGTAGCGGCGAAGACGTTTGTAGGTTCTTTCTGGTCGCTGTATGTTCCGCCAGGGATTTTATAAATACTCCAGAACGGAGCTGATTTAACGAGGGCTTTTTCCTTGCTTGGGTCGATGGAGAGAAGTCTTATATCTTTCGTTGTGTTCAAATCCATTACGGATGCCTGAGGGATACCGCCCGCAACAAATATAGCGTCAAGCGTTCCATCTTTAAGCGCGTCGGTAGCTTCTGAGTACATCATTGGGGTACCCTTGTAATCTTTGGGGGAAAGCCCGTATGCCTTAAGAACTTCTAACGCCTGGAAATAAGCTGTATTTCCGACTGTCGGCAGAGATATCTTCTTGCCCTTCAAGTCCGCGAATGTCTTTATGTTGCTGCTCTTTAGAGTTACGCAGTAAAGAAGGATCGTATGCCCAGCCTGGATCATTGTGAGGTTGTTAAGCGGGCCGCCTGCAAATCCGCGAGCCTTGTCCCCTTTAAGCGCGGCATAGAGACCATCAAGCGT
>JAUNSQ010000061.1:3258-8837 GCA_030539135.1 Synergistaceae bacterium
TATTCCAAGAGTGCCCGCGTCATCCTGCACAAAGCTTGAGTTCTCAACTGGCGAGCCGCGTGTTGATTCAGTTGTTACGGAGAAACCCTTCATGGCCTGTGAGAGTATCTTAGCCTGTCCCGCTGCTATGTAGTAATACGTTCCACCGCTGTTTCCTGATGCAATAACGAGGGCCTTAGGCTTGTCTTTTGCAAAAGCTCCAGCAGTGATTGTTAATCCGGCGAATATTGATAAAACGACGATTGTAGATATCTTTCTCATAACATATCCTCCCTCATTTTCTCAAAAATACATCCCATCAAGATAATCACTGACATAACACGCTTATGATAAACGCAAATTAAGAATTTTCTACTTAGGCATACCCCCTTACAAGACAATTTGTATTTATCCATTTCCGTAATCGCAGATTATATTTTTAAAATATGTTTGTAAAATGAATGTTTTAATATTAGAATATAACTTATTGGAATAGATGAAATTATTCGATAAAGATTTTACAGGCTAGTAATGTCTTATTCGTTTACAAATAAATTTTCGCAAAATCAATACAGATTGGGCCCGAAAATTAATTTTGCAATTTACTAAATAACGATCTAAGAGGAGGTAGAGAATATGGATATAAAACAGATGCAAATATTCATAGAAGTGGTCCGGACGGAAAGCTTCACGAGGGCGGCTAATGAATTGCACCTTACGCAGCCCATGGTCACTAAAACTGTCAGCGCGCTGGAAGGAGAACTTGGCATCAAGCTGATAGAACGCACAAGCAAGTCATTTCATCTTACGGAGGCGGGAGAAAGGCTCCATTACCTCTCAGTCGATCTAGTCAGTCGGTTTTCCGACATATACCGCGAGATAGGGGATATGAAGCTGCTGAAGAAGGGAAACGTTACTATGGCAGGGCCACCCGCTACTCTTGCGACATACTTTCCAAACTTCCTTCAGGAAGTCAGAAATCAATATCCCGGAATCAACATTTCTCTCCATGAATGCGGTTCAAAAGATATTAAGGAGATGGTAAGGTCGCGCCGTGTAGACATTGGCATCGCGCAGCTGCCGATAAAAGACCCCGAACTTGAAGTCAGGCCGGTCATCCATAACAGGAGCGTGCTCATTTGCAATACATCGCACAGGTTTGCTTTCATAAAACGCCTCTCAATCACTAAACTCAAAAAAGAGAAGTTCATATCCCTCAATGAAAAATTCCAGCTGTACGACAACTTATTGACCGCTTGTCATATTTCTGGATTTGAACCCAATATCGTATATACGACATCGCTTGTGAGTTTTATTATCAGGATGGTAGCGTTTGGCGAAGGAATAGCAGTCCTTCCAATCCCGCTTGTGGAAAACTACAAACATTCCAACGTGGTCCAAGTTGAGCTTGAAGAGGACATAGCGTGGAGAATGGGACTGGTCGTTCACAAATTCCGCTATCAAAGCATAATAACGCGTACAATTTTTGACCTAGCCGTGGAGTATTTAAAGACACAGGATATATCCGATGCGTATGTTTTAAGGTAGTATTTCATATATTTTATTGTAAACTATATATTATGATATAGTTTACAAGCAAAAAAACGCCTGCTTTCACACAAAGGGCCGCCTTTCGGCGGCCCTTTGTCCATTTATCTATATATCGCTAAGATGATCTATATATCTTTCGAAATTTTACGGTCTGATCTTCTTGTAGAAGACTGCCTTGCCGTTCTTCGCTTCGAGGATGAACGCGTCTTTGTCCTTCGGGTCGTGCGTCGGGTCCATCGTCAGCGTCGCGTGCATAAGTTTGAGCCCCTTCGTCTGCTCCAGAGCGTCGCGAACTTTGACCGGGTCGTCGCTCTTCGCCTTCTCGATAGCGGCCTTGAGCCAATATACGCAGTCGTAGGCCATGACGGCGTTCATAAATTCCTGGCATTCCGTTCCAGCCTGCTTCTTGTACTTCGCGAAGAAGTTCTTGAGCGCCGGGTCTTCCTTTGCGACATGGCTGATCCAGTATGTGTTGTTCATCGCGTTCCCAGCGATCTCCCACATAAAGTCGCCGTAGCCGTCGCCGCCGATTATAGGAACTTTGATGCCCATCTCGCGGGCCTGTTTGACCGCTAGAGGGAGGCATTTGCCCATCGTCGGGATGACGAGGACGTCGGGCTTCGTCTGGGCGATTTTCGTAAGCTGCGCGCGGAAATCGACGTCGTCGCCGCGGTGTCCTTCATCGGCTACGATCTTTCCGCCTACGGACTTGTAGCTCTTGATGAAGAAGTCACGGAGCCCCTGCGAGTAGTCGCTGGACACGTCGTAGAGTATCGCGGCCTTCTTTGCTTTCAGATCCTTGCCCGCGAATATCGCTAGGACTTTACCCTGATATGGATCGAGGAAGCATATACGGAAGTTGTACGGCCTTACTTTGCCCTTCTCATCGACAGTAACCTTTGGGTTCGTCGGCAGCGTTCCGAGATGTGGCACCTTGCCGCTGTTGAAGACGGGCGACGCAGCGATGCAGAGCCCGGAGCCGCTCGGCCCTATGACCGCGCATACCTTATCCTGCTGGACGAGACGGCGGGCCGCGTTGACCATATCTTCGTTGCGAGTGCGGCAGTCGTACATAACGACTTCGACTTTCTTGCCAAGTATGCCGCCCTTAGCGTTGATCTCCTTGACGGCCATCTTTACAGATTCGACTTCCGCTACGCCATAAGCGGCGAAGTCCCCCGTAACGGTGGCTATCTCTCCAACCTTGATAGTGTTCCCGGCGAATACCGGAGTGACCAACATCATCACCAAAAGCAACGAAATCATAAACTTGCGCATAAAATGACCTCCCCTGTTGTTTGTTCGCATATTGCAAACACTTTTTAGCATGGTGATAAAATATTATCATACCGCGCTTGTTCTGTATAGAAGTATACTTTTATACAGATGAGAATATATACACGCTCTGTCGCGAGCATTGTAAACTATTATATTCATTCTGATTGACATTTTGACGCGTATATGTTTTAGTTAGCTTGACAGGGGGCGGCGCATCATGGCTACGAAGGAGAAACTGCTCGAATTATTCGAGTCCAATAAGGGCGTATATTTCTCGGGAGAGGACATAGCGAGGGCTCTCGGCATATCGAGAGCCGCCGTATGGAAGGCGGTCAAAGCGCTCCAAGGCGAGGGTTATTCTATCGACGCCGTCACCAACAAGGGCTATTGTCTTTCCACGAATACCGACATAATCTCCCCGCAGGGGATAAAAAAGTATTTATACGGCAAATGCGCGGACATAGACGTAGAGGTCGTCCAATGCGCGGCGTCGACGAACGCGCTCGTCCGCGAGAAGGCAAACGCGGGCGCGCCGGAGGGCTGCGTTGTGGTCGCCAATGAGCAGTCGGCTGGGCGTGGACGTCTCGGGCGCACCTTCTACTCCCCATCGGGCGCCGGCATATATATGAGCCTGCTGCTCCGCCCAAATAATTATCCGGCGCAGCTCGCCGCCAGAGTCACGACCATCGCGGCCGTCGCCATGTGCGAGGCGATAGAAGCAGTCTCTGATGAGGAGGCGCAGATAAAATGGATCAACGACATATTCATCCGCGGCAAAAAGGTCTGCGGCATATTGACGGAGGCGTCCTTCGGGCTTGAAAACAGCATGCTGGAATACGCCGTCCTCGGGCTCGGCATAAACGTCTACAAGCCGGCCGGGGGTTTCCCAAAGGAGCTCGCGCACGTCGCGGGGGCTATATTCGACGCACAGAGGGACGATATGAAGAACCGTCTCGCCGCGGAATTTCTGAACCGCTTCATGGCATACTACGCCGAGCTGGGCAAAACGGACTACGTGAAGAAATATCGCAGCCGGTGCTTCGTCATAGGCAGACATGTCAAGGTCGTATCCGGCAGCCAGACGAAGAACGCGCTGGTCTTAGGCATAGACGACGAATGCCGCCTGCTTGTCCGTTACGACGACGGCAGCGAAGAAAGCATCTTCTCCGGAGAGATCAGCATAAGATTTTAGCATACGAAGTTGGGCATGACTAAACAGCAAAAGCGTGATAACCTATACGCGGCTAAACGCATCGTAAACCTTATCAATCATCATCACTAGGGGGAATTTTCGTATGAAAAGGAATTTGCTAACAGCGCTGGCGATATTCGCAGCCGCGGCCGCGCTCACTGCTTTCATGGCGGGCAATGCCGCAGCGCAGCAGGCATTCACACCCGTCAGCCCGACGCTTCCGGCGGGGACGCCGGCAAACGTAGACAGCGTAAAGGTAAGCCAATTGACGTTGGATGCGCTCGGCTCAAACTGGTCATTATTTAAGCTTGCCGACCTGACGTCGGACGACAATGGCTACGCCATACCAAAGCCGGAGTTGGCGGAAAAAGCGATAAAGAGCGCGGTGGCCGGGTCCGTCAAGAGCTACATTGCTCTGCCGATAGCCGGAGAAATTTTTACTGCTTACGACACGGACACGATGACATTCGCTTATAACGTGACCGGCGATAAGCTCTTCTGTGATTCTCTGAGCGGCCTCAAGGCGGTCAAGATATTCGCCGACGGCAGCGGCGCTCTCTTTAAGACGGCGACGAAACCGGAGGATTTCAAAGACGAATATGTGACCATCTTAAAAGACGGAGCGGTCTATACGGGGAAGATAAACCCCTCCGAGCCATACACAATTTGCGCGTTCATAAAAGCGACAGGGCGCTTTAATATGATAAACCCAGCAGCACCTGCTGCTGGCCCTCAAGTATTAGACCCGATGGCCGTGGTGGAGACGGGTTCATCATCATCAGGCGGAGGATGCCAAGTCGGCTTCGGCGCGCTCGTACTGCTTGCCATGGCGTTTGCCCCCGCAGTTATGAGGAAGGCGCGCAGGAGATAATACCCCTTTTCATACATACACGGTTCGGATATACAATATACATATAAACACAGACCGCCGCGCGGGAAAGATAACTCCCGCGCGGCGGTCTAACATATAGACGTCAAGAGCCGTGTACTATCGTACACGGCTCTTGGCGTTAATTTAATCTGGCGGCGACTAAGTTCGGCTACGCAAATCTGAAAACAAGATTTGCTGCCTCACTTATCTCCCCAGGTCGAGTAGGTCGTCGCAAAGCGTATAGATAGCAGAAAGCCCGCGTCTTAATGACGCGGGCTTTCTGCTGTAATTAAATCTGGCGGCGACCTACTCTCCCACAGATACCCTCTGCAGTACCATCGGCGATGGGGCGCTTAACTTCCAGGTTCGGCATGGAACTGGGTGGGTCCACCCCTCTAAGACCACCAGAAACTTTGTTATTTCCCCTTATCAGGTCAATAAGGATTTTATGAGGTTAAGGCCTCGGAGTATTAGTACCGGTCAGCTCAAAGGGCGTTACCCTCTTACACCTCCGGCCTATCTATCCGGTCGTCTGCCGGACTCCTTACTTGCTTATGCAATGGGGTATCTCATCTCAAGGCCGGCTTCCCGCTTAGATGCCTTCAGCGGTTATCCGATCCGAACATAGCTACCCGGCTTGTGCCCCTGGCGGGACAACCGGTACACCAGCGGTCCGTCCATCCCGGTCCTCTCGTACTAGGGACAGAT
>JAUNSQ010000195.1:0-808 GCA_030539135.1 Synergistaceae bacterium
GCCACTCAGAGCCGCCAAGTTTGCGCGCCTCTTCCTCAAATACGCGAATGAAGAGCTCGCCGATTATCTTGCGTTTGCGCTCAGGCTCGGTAACTCCGTCGAGCGCCTTAAGGAAGCGTTCCTCAGCGTCAACATACGTCACGTTGAGATTCAGCGAGCGGTAGGTCTCCATGACCTGCCTGCCCTCGTCCTTGCGCAGCATTCCGTGGTCTACAAATATGCAGAAGAGATTGTCCCCGACAGCCTTTGACGTGATGACGGCTGACACGGTGGAATCAACGCCGCCGGAAAGTCCGCAGATAACCTTTCCGTTTCCCACGCGCGCGCGGATGCTCTCGACCTGCTTGTCAATCCAGCCGTGGCCCAGAGTCCAGTCGGCCTCGCAGCCGCAGATATCAAATAGAAACGCGGAGAGTATCTCGCGGCCCTTCGGCGTGTGGGCAACCTCCGGGTGGAACTGAAGCGCAGTAATTTTGCCGTCCGGCGACTCAAACCCAGCCAGAGTGCCGCTCGTGCTGAATGCCGTAGCTGTAAAGCCCTGCGGCAGTTCGGCGACCTGATCCCAATGGCTCATCCATACGTCCATGGACTTCTCACCGGCGAGCCTGCCAAAGACGCGCCCTGAACCGGAGAGTTCGACCGAAGCGCGCCCATACTCGGCCGCCTCGCCCTTCTCCACCCTGCCGCCGAACTGATGCGCCAGCAGCTGCATTCCGTAGCAGATTCCAAGAACCGGCACACCGGACTGAAGCAGCTTCATTGGCACGGACGGAGCGTTCTCCTCAAGGACGCTGCGCGGCCCGCCGGA
>JAUNSQ010000195.1:818-2279 GCA_030539135.1 Synergistaceae bacterium
CCGGAGCGGCGGCTTCCATCTTCTCCAGAGGGGCGTCCCAGAACAGAATCTCGCTGAAGACGCCAAGCTCGCGCACCCGTCTCGCTATTAGCTGTGTATACTGCGAACCGCAGTCAATTATCAAAATTTTGTTTTCATTCTTCATCTATGTGTACCCCTTCCGAGAATTTCTGCAAGACACAAGTATGACACAAAAATGAAGTAATTTCCAGCCCCGAAATGTAGTGCGACAATGACTTTCAGCGAAGATTGGAGACTCATTCTTTCACTCGCAATACTACCCAATGTCCGTTTTTGTTTGACCCAGCACGTTCTATATAGCCCTGCTTCTTCAGGTACGCTATTTTATCGTGCGTCGCGGTCTTTTTAAGGCCAATTAACGCAGCCAGCTGTACGTGAGTAACAGTGGGGTTAACGCTCATTTCTTCCAATATGCGCAGGTGTGTCTGATTTAGCTTCGAATTTTTAGGGAATTAGTCGTTTTTTTCCAATGCCCATTTTTCGTTAACATTATTAGTATATTAGGCACGAAATCGAAAGTGCTTGTTTGAACCTCTAATATTGACATTACAAATATATTATAGTTAATGTCAATGATTTCATTGGGATCTTTTTGCAAAACATTATTTTGGAGGTAGTGCTTATTGCCTACCATTTTTTGCGTATTCAAGTTTTCCAAGTAATATTTACACTTATTGTACTACAAAAAAAAGGATAATTGCAGAGAGGCATAAAAATAGCGGAAGCCGTGGCTAGCTCCCGCTTGTATTTGTTGGATAATTTTGTGTGAGACTGGTCTTTTACTGTGTTTCCCTTAGTTGCCTATAAACATCGTTAGCAAAGATGCCCATGACAGAGAGCCTGCACATGGCTTGACGTGTGACCGTAGAGTCATCTTTGAATTTGTTGACTATCTAGCGCTCTTTGTGTCTTTCAGAGCACATTCCAATCTGCGGATAATTGTCATCGGAATAATGACGTCTTTGTATTTGTTATTATTTAGTATTATAGCAAAAAATATTCTCACGTACTATTTATACAATGAACCACACTCCACCCTGTACTGTTCGAATCCTGTGTCTTCACGAAGCGAGTCTGGGCATGTATATTGCTTCATGCCAGATACATCTTGCATGGGTTCCTCCTGGATATTCTCTAACTCAAATGAAATTGATACCATGTGCCGCTCGAAGTCCCCGCTCAGGAATTCTTTCCGCTTTATCTTTGGCGCCTCCATGACCGTTCTGGCAAAGGCACCTATGCTGTCCATTTCGGTCAGCCCATTCGCCTTGCAATTCAAGCGGAACACGTATTCGTTAACGTAGAGCTGCATATACTTACGCGATACGTGGTGATGAACCCCATACACGCCACGCTTCAATATAGCCCATACAGACTCAATGCCATTGGTGGACACGAAGCTGTCTTTATACTGCTCCCCATATTTATGCGTGCCATTAT
>JAUNSQ010000196.1 GCA_030539135.1 Synergistaceae bacterium
GATGCGGCGCCGGCGGTGCTCATTCTTGTGCCTGTGTTCCTTCCGATAATGAAACAGTATGGGCTCGACCCTGTGCACTTTGGTCTGCTGATGTGCTTCAACCTGACGATAGGCGTTCTGACGCCGCCTGTCGGGACATGTCTGTATACCACGGCAATGGCGACCGGCGTGCCTGTGGACAAAATGATCAAAGGGATCTGGCCCTGGATCGGCGTACTTGTCATCGTGCTCGTGATATGCACATACTGGCAGAGCCTGGTTTTGTTTATACCGCGCATGTTCGGCTACGGAGCATAAACTTTAGGAGGATATTAGAATAATGAAAGAACAGGTTTCCACAATTAACGATTTCGTCTCATGCGAAATGAGAAAGGCAAACGAAACACGAGGACTTTGGTACTATATGCTCGTTGAAAGCGCCGGAAAGTACGGCATGGACAAGGAAAAGTTCGCAAGGAGCGCCATACGCAAGCTGGGCAACCTGTATCGCGGACTCTATCCGGATACGGACAGCGTTCCTGAATACATGGGTGCATTTCTCAACGACCACAACATACAGCAGTTCGGGATGGAACTGAAGAGCCTCACAGACGAGGAAGCCGTCGTGCACTTCCATTACTGCCCAATGTACGGTGCATGGCGTAAGCTGACCGATGACAAGAAGGAGGTCGGTATGATCTGCGACTGCGCAATGGATGTAGATCGCGGCGTATTTGATAAGTACGAGCATATTGGTTTCAGGCTTGACAAAGCCATTGCCTGCGGCGATGACGTATGTGAGCTTCACTTCCTGAAAAAGTGATCGGAGGAGAGAGAAATGATAATTAACGAGCCCAAGAAGTACGTCGGCGATTATGCCGTTGACAGCGTTAGAGGCGCATATGAAAACCGCGGCAGATGGTATTACTATCTTGTAAAAGAAGGCCTGGAGAGCGGCCTGCCTCTGGACTTCGTCAGAGACGCGATGCGCGAAGCGGGTAAGTTTCAGTACGAGAGCCGTTTCAAGGGCATGACCGAGATAGACGAATTTGTTAAGGAGTTTATGACCTTCGGCGTTGAAAAGGTCAACGAGGGCGTCATAACAGAGCAGGACGAAAATCACGTCAAGATAGATCTGGGCTATTGCCCGCTTGTGGCCGCATGGCAGAAGCTCACCGACGACGAAGAGTATATGGCCAAAATCTGCGATTGCTGCATGGACATGGATCGCGCGATGGCGGAAGGTCTGGGCTGGAAGATGGAGCTGGAAAACACTATCGCCTCCGGCTGCGGAAAATGCACGATGTGCTTCAAAAAGAAATAATCCGGCGAAAACGGCAATAAAGGGGAGGCACTCATTTTGCCGCCCCTTTATTGCGGATAAAAGTTAAGCATATGAAGGAGTGCTGAATAATGAAAAAGATCATAAACGCCCCGGAAAACGTCGTTTCTGAAATGCTCGCGGGCATCGAGATCGCAAACCCGGATGTCAGATACCTGCCCGGCAGCGAGGTAATAGCGAGAAAGTCGCCAAACAAAAACAAAGTCGCGCTTATCTCGGGCGGCGGCAGCGGACATGAGCCGTCTCACGCGGGCTACGTCGGCTACGGAATGCTCGATGCGGCGGTCGCGGGAAATGTATTCGCCTCCCCGTCGCCGGACAGAATACTCGACGCCATTCACGAGGTCGCAGGTGATAAGGGGATACTTCTGATAATCAAAGACTACTCCGGCGATATAATGAACTTCGGAATGGCCAGCGAGCTCGCAGAGATGGAGGGCTATAAGCTCCTCAGCGTCGTGACCAAGGATGATGTTGCCGTTCCTGACAGTACCTACTCCACGGGAAGACGCGGGATCGCCGGAACCGTTTTCGTACATAAGATAGCGGGCGCCGCAGCTGAGGCCGGCAAGGAGCTCGAGGAGGTCCGCGATGTCGCGCAGAAAGTCATCGACAACACCCGCTCCATGGGCGCGGCCATGACTCCCTGCATCCTGCCCGGAGTCGGAAAGCCCGGCTTCGTGCTGGCGGAGGATGAGATAGAGATAGGCATGGGGATACACGGAGAGCCTGGAGTGGAAAAGACAACGATGAAAACCGCCCATGAGCTGGCTGAAATCCTCTGCGGCCGTATCCTCGACGATATGGACTACTCGGGCAGCGAGGTCGCGGTAATGATAAACGGCCTTGGCGGAACGCCCGTAATGGAGCTGTATATTCTGACCTCCGAGGTAGACGCTCTGCTGAGGGCGAAAGGAATAACCCCATACAGATATTTTGTCGGCAACTA
>JAUNSQ010000062.1 GCA_030539135.1 Synergistaceae bacterium
GCTTTAGTTATCAAGGCCGGCGTAGGATGTCCGAACGGATCGAGCGGAACGCAGTCCACTACCCGCGGCCTATCGTAGAACAACAGATCCGCGTCCGCCGGCGCCGTATAAGGCAGCGCCTCAAGATTTGCGCCCGCGGCCGAAAGCCCCGGGACCTTGCTTAACTCTGTTTCACTGATAAAAAGTACGAACATTTCTTCTATTGCGACCCCCTGTACGCTTAATTTAAAAAGAGTTAAAATGCACGGACATAGTTCGTGAGAAAACTATACGCGGCATATTTTTGACACGTGTTGTTTTACCACACTTTGACTGATTTGATAACCGGGGAGGCGCCTAATGGCGACAAAACTTGCTCCTACACGCGGAAACCTTGTAAAGCTGACTAAGTCGATGGAGATGGCTCAGTCCGGTCATGATTTGCTCGACCAGAAACGCCAGGTCTTGATGATGGAGCTTGTGCGATTTATTGATTCCGCGAAAACGATACAGAAGGATGTCGAACAGATATTCAGCGAGGCATACGGGGCGCTGCAGAAGGCCAATATCTCGCTTGGGATAGATACGGTCGAGGACATTTCAGAGTCGGTCCCAGTGACCTCCGACATAACAGTGCGTCTGCATTCCGTAATGGGGGTCGAGATCCCGGACGTTGACCCTCTGAACGACAATACCGTGCCCAGTTATTCTTTTTACGGGTCGTCAGGGGCGATGGACGCCGCATACGCTCGGTTTCGCAAGGTCATGGTGCTTCTCGGCAAACTTGCCGAGGTCGAGACGAGCGTTTACCGCCTCGCGGTACAGATCCGAAAGACGCACAGACGGGTAAACGCGCTCGAAAAGGTCGTCATCCCGTCCAACGAAGCCGATATCAGGTTTATATCCGGAGTCCTTGAAGAGGGCGACCGTGAAGATTTTACAAGAATGAAACTTGCCCAGAAGAAAAAATAGGGCAGACCATCGGAGGTAATACAAATGAGCACATTACAGGAAGTTCTTGCCGTACTTCTCGGCGCGGAATCTGAGGCGAAACGCATAATAACAGATTCTAAAAATGAATCCGACGGATTTCTTCAGTCAGCGCAGGGAAAGTTCGCGAGAGACCGTACAAACCAGATGGCGTCCGCCAGAGAGCAGGCCAAAGGAATAATGGAGACCGCTCTCAACTCCGCGAAGACGGAAGCCCAGCAGATATCCGACCTGGGAAAGGAAGAGCGCGCCAGAATGCAGAGGCGTTTTGAAGAGAACGCCGAACCCGTGCTGACTGCTATGGTCTCAGAGATAGCTGAGACATACCTCTCTAAGGGGAGAGCATAAATTTGCCAATTGCAAACCACGGTCAGGCGACCGCGATAGGCGTAAAGTCGCATGTCCTATACAGCCGTCTTCTGACGTCGGCCGATTATTGGACTATGCTCAACTTCAACGCCACAAACGAGGTCGTGGATTTCCTCAGCCAGACGGAGGGCTACGAGGGGTACATTGATACTCTGCCTCCCGACGCGCACCGCATCGACCTTGAAACGGCAATAAGATCGTCGCTGCTAAGCGAGGCCGTGGCGTTCCTGTCATATCTATCCGGCGCTCAGAGAAAATTATTTATCGACTGGCTTGGATATTACGAGGCGGACCACCTAAAGAGCATCTTCCGCTGGATACGGTCCAGACGCGTTGACCGCGACATCATGCGCAAGAAGCTGGTCAGCATACCGGGCTCAAAACTCTCGTATGACGTTCTGCTCAACAGCAGGAACTACAGCGAGGCGCTCGAGGCGCTGCGCGACACAAGATATTATAAAGTTGTGGCCGAGCCTGTCAGAAGGCTTATCGCTGGGGAAACATCGCTGTTCCCGCTTGAGATCGCGATAGACAACCTGGCTGAGATCGACATCTTTAAAGACCTTGGCGAGATGGCGGCCCGTGACAGCGTAAAGTTGGAACCGCTGTTCGGCGCGCGCGTAGACCTCATGAACCTATACCATTTCCATAGATGCGTATGGTATTTCAACATGACGCTCGAAGAAACGCTCAGCCGGATGCTTCCGATAAAGTACAAGATAAAGACGCACCATTTGCGCGAGATGTTTAAGGGCGCGGACTGGGAGGAACGCATCAACATCTTTGGCGAGTCCTTCCCCGTTTACGCAGGGGTATTCCGCGAGGCGCTCAAGCAGTCCGATAACGAACTCGCGCTTGAAACGGCGATAAACCGGTCCATATATCTTAAAGCGCTTTCGATTTTCCAAAAGGGCTCGCCGGGCTTCCATACGGCAATGAGCTATTTTATGTTAAAGGCGCAGGAGATCAACGATATAATAAGGATAATTGAATATATCAGGTATGACTACGACCGCAGGTCTGCGGCGGCTTACCTTGTAAGACCAATTACCCTCGGGGGTGAACAGATATGGCAGTAATGAAAATGGTCGCTCTGACTATGATTGGGCCTAACTCGGAGATGGAGCCGGTAGCGCGTCAGATGGTCCTGACCGGAGGTTTCCAGCCTTTGCCGCTGGACATCCTGGTCAATGACAGGGGCCTCCGTTCAAGAGTCACGACCACCACTGAAAATCCATACGACGAACTTCTGTCTAAGATCTCGACGATATGGAAGGTCTCCGGCGAAATGATACCGGAACCGTCTCCTGTGACTATTTCAAAAGACTTCACTTTGACGAACGCCACTTATATGGTCGACCAGCTCTCGAACAAGATGGAGGTCTGGCAGAAGCGCAGACTCGTACTCATAGAGGAAGAGGAGCTCCTTTCCGCGGCGAAGCTGTTCGTGGAAGCGTTAAAGGGCACGGAGTTCACGCCGAAAGAGCTCGCCGAAGGACGATTTGTAAAGACCTTCTTCGGACGTATTTCCAACGAGAACTATCAAAAGCTCATGGAGAGCGGAGACGAATCGCCAATCGCCATCAACGAGCTTACGACCGTCAACGGCAACACTTGGGTAATGATACTGACGACCGAGACATACTACGAGTCCACTAAGAAACTTCTTGACGCGGTATATTTCAAAGAATTTTCGTTAAAAGACATCTCGGACCAGCTCGAGGGCGAAGACCCGCTTATCCTCATAAACAAGAGGATAGCTCATCACGACAAAGCTATCAAAGGGCTCGCGAAAGCGGCGAAGGACATGCTGCGCGAACACCGCGCCGACTATGAGCTGCTGTTCTCCCAGCTCTATACGATGCAAAGGGTATACGACGTCTGCAAGGGGCGCGGCGAGGTCAGCGGCATGTTCCTGCTGTCCGGCTGGATACCTGCGGACACGCTGTCCGCCATACGCAAGACTATAGAAGAAGAGGCTCCTACCACGACGATCATGGTCGAGGACACAAAGGATATCACATACACCGGCATACGAGTACCGACCCTGTTGAAGAACAACCCGCTCTTCCGCGCGTTCCAGGACATCGTCGCCATGTACAGCCTGCCGTCGTACGGTGAGATCGACCCGTCTCCGATAGTCGCTATCTCGTTCGTCCTGTTTTTCGGATTTATGTTTGGAGATATAGGGCACGGCATAATGCTTTACCTGGCCGCCGTATTGATGGTAAAACGCGGTATGACGCGCCGTTCTCTCGGCCAAGTCATGAAGTTCGCGTCGGCAAGTTCTATGGTATTCGGGGTGCTATATGGGAGCGTCTTCGGCATAGAGGGGCTGTTCCCCGCGCTGTGGCTCTCGCCGATGCACGATACGAACCGGCTTTTGATAATCGCTATCTGCCTTGGGGTTTTCATGATAAGTCTCGGGCTTATCCTCAACATGATACAGCAGTACAGGAACAAGGACTTCGGGCGGCTGCTCTTTGACGGGCAGGGGTTGGCAGGGCTTGTCCTCTATTGGACGATGGCCGCGCTCGCGGCGATATACATGACCGGCGCTAAAATATCTGACATGACGGCCAACATCATGTGGGCGGGCATAGGCCTCATGATGCTGCTGATGGTGTTCAGAGATATACTCGCGCGCTACCTGCTGCGCCAGAAGGGTGAGGGCGAGTCCGTCGTGCTGAACATGTTCGAGATACTTCATAACCTGCTGTCCTTCGTCTCGAACACAGCGTCCTTCGTAAGGCTCGCGGCGTTCGCTCTGAACCACGTCGGGCTCTCGATGGCCGTAATTATGCTCTCCGATATGGTGCATAACCTTCCCGGCGGCATCGTTATGAAGGGCATAATACTTATACTTGGCAACTTCGTTATAGTCGCCCTTGAGGGGCTTATAGTATTTATACAGACTCTAAGGCTCGAATACTACGAGTTCTTTGGAAAATTCTACAAGGGAGGCGGAAACGCGTTTAAACCCGTCAGCTGGAAAAAAGACGGGCTCAAGGCAAACGCTCCTCAGACACATTAAAAACCAAAGCGTCATTTATCAAAATTAGGATAAATAAATACTAAAAATAAAAAAGATATAATAATCAAAGGAGTGGTCTTTTATGTTTGGATTGACAATATGCTGCGGTACGGTCGCGACTATGGTTGGCATGGGCTACATATTACAGCGCAGGGGCTTTAAAGGGAGCCGCGCGCTTTATATCATAAGCATGGGGATATCTTCGTTTCTTGTGTTTTCAGGCGCGATAATTTCCCTTACGACACATCCCGCGTTCGCCGCCGCTACGGCCGCTGCTGCGCTCGGGACAGGAGCCGGAATGGGCTTTATCGCCGCGGCGGTCTCTACGGGGCTTGCCTGCCTTGGAGCCGGGCTCGCTGTCGCGAGCGTTGGCTCCGCAGCCCTCGGACTTGTTGGCGAGAAACCCGAAATGCTTGGCACGACGCTTATTTACCTCGGACTTTCCGAAGGTATCGCGATTTACGGCGTCATCGTATCGCTTTTGATACTCGGACGCCTCTAAAAGAACGATATGAAGGCATTTCTTGTGAGCGACAACCACGATTCCCTCGTCGGCATGAGGCTGGCGGGAATACAAGGCTGTCTCGTTCACACATCCGACGAGGCCTTTGCCGCTATCGACAGAGTCCTGCAAATGAAGGACGTCGCTATCCTTGCGGTAACGGAAAAAGCGGCGGAGATGGCCCCGGATATCATTCAGCAGCTGCGTGAGAGGGGAGAACTGCCTCTTGTGGTCGAAATACCGGACAGACACGGGACAAAGCGCGGGGCAGATTTCCTTACCCGCTACGTGCAGGAAGCAATTGGGGTGAAAATGTAATGAGAGAAGTTTCAAGCGAAAAAATCAGCACATTGCGAGATATGATCCTTGACAAAGCGGATACCGAAAAAAAGTCTATCGCTACAAACGCTCAGCATGAAGCCGACGAATGGATAGCGAAAGAGACTAAGAAACTGGAACGCGAGACGAGCCTTATCATCCAAGACGCCAACAAGCGAGCGGAGGATATCCGCCGCAGACAGATACTCTCGGCGGAGCGCGACAAATCGACAGAGACCCTGCGCCTTCAGAACAGGATATTATCAGACGCTCTGGGCAAACTCCAGGATAAGCTTGTACATTTGAGAGATCGCGACGATTATGCCGATATACTGGCCGGCATGTGCATCGACGCCATCGCCTCGCTTGGCGGGGTGAAGTCGCTCAAGATCCGTCTCTCGGCTGTGGATAACGGCATCGCTGATATCATTATCAAAAAAGCGTCTGCGGCAGCGCCCGACACAAAGCTCGAATTCGATTCGGAGCCCGCTCCGATCCTCGGAGGATGCTGGGTCTCGACGCCTGACGGCAGCAGACAGGTGAACATGGACTGGCAAAGCCTGACTCAGGATATGGCGGATAACCTTGCGGAACGACTCCTGCCTCTGCTTTAGGGAGGAATAGATCTTGGAACTGAAAAATACAAACAACCAGCTCGACGACAAGAAGCTCGGAATAGTATCTTTCGTCAACGGCCCTGTCATCAAGGCCGTCAACATGCGCGACTTCGCGATGCGCGAGATCGTGCACGTCGGCGAGAAACTTCTTATGGGCGAGATCATCAATATGGAGGAAGACACCGCCACCATTCAGGTCTACGAAGACACTGAGGGCCTGCGCGTCGGCGAAAAAGTGTACGGCACAGGCGAGGCTCTCTCCATCGAAGTCGGGCCCGGGCTCATCGGCAGTTTCTTCGACGGTATAGGGCGGCCTCTTGACGTCCTCCTCGAAAAAGAGGGGAAATATATCTCCCCCGGCACATCCGTCAACATGCTCAGCCGCGACAAGGTGTGGGAGGTCAAACCGGCCCTTAAAGCAGGCGACCTTATCACGTCCGGCTCCGTGCTCGCCACGGTCCAGGAGACGCCGCTGCTGCTCCATAAAATAATGGCTCCTGTCGGCGTTGAGGGAGAAGTCATCTGGATACTTCCCGAGGGCAAGCATCGCGCCTCAGAGGATATCGCGAAGATAAAAGACGCCTTTGGGCGCGAGGTCTCGATACCAATGATACAGCGCTGGCCTGTCAGGACGCCTAGACCATATCGTGAGCGCCTGCTCCCCAACGAGCCATTCGTCACGGGGCAGCGCGTCATCGACGGCCTCTTCCCGATAGCCAAGGGCGGCACCGCGTGTATCCCGGGCGGATTTGGGACAGGAAAAACGGTCACGCAGCATCAGCTCGCGAAATGGGGCGACGCGCAGATAGTCATATACATCGGCTGCGGCGAACGCGGCAACGAGATGACTGACGTTCTCGAACAGTTCCCTGTGCTTGAGGACCCGCGCTCCGGCCGTCCGCTTATGGAACGCACGATACTTATAGCGAATACGTCCAATATGCCGGTCGCGGCCCGTGAAGCGTCTATATACACAGGAATAACCATCGCGGAATACTTCCGGGACATGGGCTATGACGTAGCCATCATGGCAGACTCCACGTCACGCTGGGCAGAGGCCCTGCGCGAGCTCTCCGGACGCCTTGAGGAGATACCTGCGGAAGAGGGCTTCCCCGCCTATCTGCCGAGCCGCCTCGCCGAATTCTATGAACGCGCGGGGCGCGTCGTCACGCTCGGCGGAGAAAACGGAAGCGTCAGCGTCATCGGCGCGGTCTCGCCACCGGGCGGAGACTTTACCGAGCCAGTCACGAGACACACGAAGCGTTTCATACGCTGCTTCTGGGGGCTGGACAAGAACCTCGCCAACGCGCGGCACTATCCGGCCATATCATGGATAGAATCTTACAGCGAATACTCTGACGAGCTCAACAACTGGTTCTGCACGAACGTTGACCCGAGATGGGGCGAAGTGCGCGACAAGACCAGAGAGATACTTGCGGAGGACGCGAAGGTCCAGCAGGTAATAAAACTCGTAGGGGAGGACGTTCTGCCTGACGACCAGCGCCTTGTGGCGTTCACGGCGTTTCTTGTCAAGAACGGCTACCTCCAGCAGAATTCGTTCAGTCAGGACTCATATTCCCCGCCGCTGAAAGGGTTCAACATCCTCGACCTTATCATGGACTTCCACGATAAGGCGCTGGAACTGATAAAGAAGGGCATCCCTATCTCGCTCATCAAAGAGGACAGATCTGTCGACGAGATCACGCACCTTCGCGAGCTCGACCCCAGCGACACTGAGGGTATCAAACGTCTGCGCGAGCGTCTTGACGCGCACCTCAGCCGCGTCGCCGCCGAGCGCACCAAAAAGATCGGAGGCGAGTAGAGAATGGCACAGCCTGAATACATTGGAGTAAAAGACATAGACGGGCCGTTCGTACTTGTGGAAAACGTATCCGGCGTCGGTTACGGCGAGCTTGTGGACATCCGCGACTCAAAGGGCAAGATGCGCCACGGACAGGTCAAATCGCTAAGTGAAAAGGCGACGCTCGTTCAGGTATTCACCGGGACGGAAGACCTTATCCCAAACACGACAAAGCTGAAATTTCTCGGCAAGCCGCTGGAAGTGCACCTCTCAAAGAACATGATGGGACGCACCTTCAACGGGCTGGGCGAGCCGCGCGACGGCTGCGGCGAGATATTCGGAGGCAAAAAGCTCAATATAAACGGCCTCCCGCTCAACCCTATGGCGCGCCAGTATCCGAAGGACTATATACACACCGGCATCTCCGTCATCGACACGCTGATGACGCTCATACGCGGACAGAAGCTGCCAATATTCTCTGGCAACGGGCTTCCCCACAACCAGCTCGCCGTCCAGATAGCTACGCAGGCGAAGATCATGGGCTCCGAGGACTTCGCGGTCGTATTCGCCGGCATAGGCATCAAGCATGACGACGCGGCGTATTTCACGCAGGAGTTGGCGGCGCGCGGTCACAGCAACAACATCGTCACATTCCTCAACCTTGCCGACGACCCAGTCATCGAGCGTATAGCGACGCCGCGAATGGCGCTCACGACCGCTGAATATCTGGCGTATGACCTCGGCATGCACGTCCTTGTGATCATCACCGACATGACGAGCTACTGCGAGGCTCTGCGCGAACTCGGCGTCGCGGCAGGCGAGGTCCCCAGCCGCAAAGGCTACCCCGCATACCTCTACAGCGACCTAGCGTCGCTTTATGAGAGGGCCGGAGTCGTCCGAGGGGTAGAGGGCAGCGTCACGCAGATACCGATACTCACGATGCCCAACGACGACATCACGCACCCGATACCAGACCTCACCGGTTTCATAACCGAGGGGCAGATAGTCCTCTCGCGAGACCTCGACGCTAAAAACATTTATCCGCCAATCGACATCCTCACGAGCCTTTCAAGGCTTATGAAGGACGGCATCG
>JAUNSQ010000063.1 GCA_030539135.1 Synergistaceae bacterium
GATTTGAACCCGCACGAACTTGCGTTCGCAGGATTTTAAGTCCCGTGCGTCTACCTTTCCGCCACCCCGGCCGACAAAGGGTATTATACCAACAAAATGCTATCCGTCAAGGCTTTTGGCAAATCGGCACCATTTTTTAAGTCCGCATTCGGCGCATTTCGGTTTTCTCGCGTCGCAGACATGGCGCCCTTGTTCAAGGAAGTTCAAGTGCGCTCCGCCAAAACGCTCCTGCGGCAGCGTAGCTTCAAGATATTCCTGTATCTTATCGGGCGGCGTCTTCTCTGGGGCCCAGCCAAGCCTTCTGCTTATACGCGATATGTGGGTATCCACGGGGAAAGCGGCTCTGCCCAGATCAAAGACGAGAACGATACCGGCGGTCTTCACGCCAACGCCAGGAAGCGAGACTAGAAAACTCCTGATATCCTCCGTCTTCCAATCGGCTAACTTCCTGATGGAATACTCTCCAAATTTCTTTTTTATGATATCCAGTATCTCTATTATTCGTTTCGACTTCGTGTCGCCGAGCCCAGCCACGCGAATGCAGTCGGCTATCTGCTCAGCTTTGGCGGCGGCGACGCTGTCCCATGTTGGAAATTTTTTGCGAAGCGCGTCAAAAGCCTTGTCCCTGTTCCTGTCGTTTGTGTTTTGCGACAATACGGTGAGTATCAGGTCGTCAAGCGGCTCGTCAAAGAACGGTGTTATCGCGCTTATATCTTTTTCGTGATTCCACTTCGCTTCGAGGGCGTCGAGTATATCTTTTGCGTGATAAGGCTTTTTCAACATTATTTCTTTTTGGCCGCCTTTTTCTTTGGCTTCGCCTTCGCGGGTTTTTTCGGCGGGTCTATCTTGTCCTGTATCTTTTTCTTATGCCTGCACCCGCGTTCTATCCAGCTCTCAAGGCATGCCTGGACTTTGCCATGTATGCTGTCCTTGGGGTATTGTCCGCTCTTGCTCTTCGTTCCGGCCTTTACTCCTGTCAGTATCTCGATTCCTTCGTCTATCGTCCTGACGCTCCATATATGGAACTTCCCTTTTTTAACCGCCTCTGTGACTTCGTGGCTGAGCATGAGGTGACGTTCGTTCTGATGAGGTATCATAACACCCTGTTCGCCGGTCAGTCCAAGGACTTTGCAGTAGCGGAAGAACCCTTCTATCTTGTCGTTTACCCCGCCGATGGGCTGAACAAAGCCAAACTGGTCTACCGAGCCGGTAACAGCTATGCTCTGCTTTATTGGCACTTCTGCCAGCGCGGAGAGCAGGCAGTAAAGCTCTGTCGAAGACGCGCTGTCGCCCTCGATGCCGCCATACGTCTGCTCAAAGGCTATACGGGCGGAAACCGAGAGCGGGAAGTCCTGCGCGTACATGCGCCCAAGGTAGCTCGTGAGTATCATTAGCCCCTTGTTGTGTATCGGTCCAGTCATCTTGACCTCTCGCTCGATGTTCACAACGCCCTCTTGACCCATGAAAACATTGGCCGTGATCCTCGTCGGCGAGCCAAAGCTGTAATCTACGAGCTGCAGCACGGTAAGTGCGTTTATCTGCCCTATTACGGCCCCGGTCGTGTCTATCCGAATTATCCCCTCACTGTACTCTTCGAGTATCTTCTCTTCGAGCAGGCTGGAGCGGAATATTTTCTCATCTATGGCGCTGCGGACATAAGAGGCTCCGACCTGTTTCTTGCCGCTAAGCTTCGCGAGAGCGGTTGACTCGACAAGTATGTCGGCTATCTTATTAAATTGCGTGCAAAGCTTGTTTTGATCTTCGGCAAGGCGCGACGAGTATTCAATTATTTCTCCTACCGCGCCCGCAGAGAAGTTGAGTTTGCCCTCGTGGCCGACGTACCCCGCGATGAAACGCGCGATCTGCATCTCAGACTCAGGCGTGCGCTTCATCTCCGTGTCAAAGTCAGCCTTTATCTTAAATATCTTCTGGAACTCAGGGTCATATATGTTGAGCAGGTAGTAAAGATATGGCGTGCCAACTATCACTACCTTCATATCAATTGGGATAGCCTCCGGGCGCAGAGACGAGACCGGGACATAGCCGAGCTGCTCGCCAAGGTTCTCAATGGAGAGCTCGCGCGAGCGAAGCACCCTCTTCAGCGCGTCCCAAGACATGAACTGTCTCAACAGCTCCTCAGCTTCAAGCAGCAGGAAACCGCCGTTCGCCCTGTGCATCGAGCCAGGCGTTATCCTGCGAAAATCCGTGTACCAATTCCCCTGCTTGCTCTCGTATTCGACCTTTCCTACTAAGTTATAATAGATTGGGTTAGTTTCCTTTATTACAGGAGCTCCGTCGTTCGGATTGTTGGAAACGAAGGCGTTGACTTCGTAACGCGAGAAATCGACCTCGGTGTTTTCGTCTCGCGCCGACTCCAAAAAGGCGTTGAAATTCGAAATGACATCCTCTGAGAAGTCGTCAAGCCAATCCTCAAATTTCTTGTTAGGTTTGTATTTCGCGCGCAGCTCAGAGAGTATAGGCTCGATAACGCCGCGGCATATCTGGCTTTCTAGCTCTTTTATACGCTCCTTGAGGTCCTTCTCGCGCTCGCGGATAAGGCGCAGCGTGATAAGCGTCTTTTGAGATATCTCCTCTGACGCCTTCTGTAGCGCGTCCTGCTCCGCCTGAGAAAGCTTCTCAAACTCATCCTGCTGCATCTCTCTGAGAACGAGCTTCGGTTCTTCCTGCGGCTCCTCTTCTCCAGATTCGGGCGTTGCCGGCTTATCGGCGTTAGGCGCGGAGTCCTCCGCCTCCTTCAGAGGTTTGGCCATTATCATAGGAAGGTTTACGAACCCCTGCGGAGTGCGTTTTATCGCGAATTTTTTACCCTCCGCCCAAACGCGGAGGTCTTCCATCAGCTTGTTTACTACTTCTTGAAAGCTCTTAACGAGCTGGGCCTTGTTATCCTCGTATTCATTGTTCTCAAACGCCTTCGACAGGGCGGCCTTAAGCTCTTCGACCGCGTTGGCGGCGTCCTTTGCAAGCTCCTTGCCCCTTCCGGCGGGAAGATTTATAGCAAGCGGCATCCCCATGTCATCAAAGTTATAGA
This sequence comes from Synergistaceae bacterium, assembly GCA_030539135.1. Lineage (GTDB taxonomy): Bacteria > Synergistota > Synergistia > Synergistales > Synergistaceae > JAUNSQ01. Next base: position 3,050 of record JAUNSQ010000063.1, read on the forward strand.
CATACACCCAATCGTCCGGCGCGGGCATCGTCTTGGCCATGCGCTGCAGCTCCTGCATGGCATACGATGTGCGTCCCGTTCCAGGTTCGCCGACCATAAAGATGTTGTATCCCTTGCTCTTTACTGAGAGTCCAAAATTTACCGCGTGGACGGCCCGCTCCTGGCCGATAAGACCTTCTAATTTTTCAACGCTCTTTGTGGTCTTGAAGCCAAGCAAACCAAGGTCCGCGCTGCGGCGAAGTTTTTCAAACGACAGTTCTCTGTCTTTTATCAGTGACATGATTTTTCCTCCTGGGGGAATTCAATACAGTACGTCTTCCGTTAATTTCAAACTCGATAACAATAAACGATAGTATAGTATTTATGCAAGTGAAAATGTATTAAATCAGTGTTTTATGTGCGCCGCTTTAAGCATGGCTGACCGCTTACGAGCTTATATTTTCGATGATGACGCCACGGTTCGCTTGGCTGTCCATATAAGCCGAAAAATCTCCCCTGTATATCCTTATCGACGGATCTGGCCCCTGTTCCCACCCTGCGTCCTTGAACCACTCGCGGTCATATATGTTGCGCCCCTCTCCATCAAAGACAGGCATATAGAGCACATTGTCCACCTCGAGGTCGGAGAAGAAATGCGTGCCGTATGAGAGCTCGGGCATATACCCAAACCTAGGCAGGCCAAGCTCAACGATGCAGCAGCAGTTCGTTATCTCGTCGTACTGCACAGGGACCCCAAGTTCAGGATTGCTGGATCCGATCCTGCCGGGCGAGACGAGGATATAAGGTTCTCCGGCCAACGCTGAGTTTACCTCTCCCAAACGTCTGGCGACTGTATAGAAGTTCGGGCTTGTATAATACAGATGGTGGTCGACATAGACGATGACCTTTATATGCTCCGCCGCGCCGTGCGTCACCATCCTGTCGGCTTGTAACAAGACATGCTTTCCTTCAAGCGGAGGTATGATGTTCTCTTGGCAGTCGTTGTTCCAAAGCGGCCGCGATTGTATGAGATAAAGCTGTTCGTCCGCAGGTTCCCCGGCATATTCGATATCAGCGGGAACCCCCATGGAGTTCTCCAGCAAATCGAGCATCATCTTCATTCTCTCAAAAAATTTGGGGTATTTTTTTGGGAAATTCTCAAACGTAAAACATATTTTGGAATCAGGAGACATAACCTTCATATTTTTCGGGACAGACATGAACATGTCGCTCTCGAACTCACGGTGATAGAGCTGCGCGAAAGCCTCGTAATCCGCGTGGTTGTCCAGCAGCTGCCGCCAATTTTTATTCACGTCTACCACAGTGAGCTCGTCCGGGTTCGACCAGCTTATGACATGAAACTTCTCCTGCGCGTGGAACGCGACCTTGTCCGGGTTCTGCCCCTCCGGCCGCAGCGTCGGGTTAGTAAGCGAGACGGTGCGCGCGTATCCGCGCTTTGTGCTCATCGTCGCGAGCCCAAAAACGAGGCGCAGCACTCCGTCCTCCTGCCTGACGCGAGTCGTCCATCTTCTGTAATTCTTGGAGTAGCCTACGCCGCCTAGCGTCGGATAGTAAAAACTGCCGCACCATCGTCCGGTAATGCGCATGACTATTATGCCCATCTCGTCGTCTCCGAGGCCGTGGCGCTTCTTGTAACTCACGGCCTGCGGGAAGTATATCCGCGCGTATATTTTTTTTATCTCGCTCTCTACGCGCGCGGTTCTCTCGTCTACGCCGCCCGTGTTATTCCCGAAAAACGTGGAAAGATATTTTCCCGCGAAAGAATACTTCACTGAATCCTCCAGCATGCTGCTGCTCCGTACAACTACGGGATCGTTTATGTTGGAAAGAAATTTTTTGATCGCCTGAGTGACTTCGCCGGGCAGCGGCGTTAAAAGAAACGCCCGCTCAAGCGCGTTGGGATCGTCAGCGGATATCAAGCCCTCCAGCGAGGGCACACTCTCGATAAACCGATGGAACATCTCAGTGCTGAAATATATAGACTCAGGCAAACACACCCGCGACAGATGAGCGTCCCCGCACTCTCTTAACATGCGTATCGCAAAGAGAAGCGAGCGGCCCTTCCCCCCGATCGTCCCCCTTCCGTATATCATAGGCGCAAATTCGGGGTCCTCTTCTGGCTTCCATGAGAAATAACTGTCCCTAGTTTTTTCGTCTATTGGCATAGGTCTACCTCCACGTCAGCCGCGGTCAATAATAACGCCCGTCTCGCTGTCGCCGTCGAGCAAAACGTCGAAACAGCCCTCGTAATGTCTTACGGCGGGATGATATGCGGTCTTCCAGCGCCTCGAGTCAAACCACTCTCGGTTATATATATTGTTCCTCTCGCCTTCAAAAACAGGAAGGTAAAGTATGTTGTCACAATCAAGATCAAGGAAGAAGTGCGTGCCATAGGAGAGCTCGGGCGTCATGCCCTTGCGCGGGATACCGAGCTCCACCAGGCAGCCTGAGTTCGACAGTTCGTTGTACCTCACAGGGACCCCAAGCATCGGGTTCGAGCTGCCCCAACGTCCTGGTCCAACAAGGATATACCTCTCGCCGTCGAGCCTCATATTTATCTCGCCCACAGACCGCGCGACGTCATAGAAGTCCGGCGTCCCGCCATATAATTCAGGGTCCACATAGACGATGTGCCTGATGCCTTCAAGCCTGCCGTTGGCGACCATGCGGCTGCCGCGCAGTATGACCTTCTCAGGCGAGACCTCCGGAATAGCCACCTGCCCAAGGTCTTCATAGACGGACAGCGACCTTAGCTGCACGAGTGTGAAACTGTCCTCCTCCGCCTCATACGCAAATTCCATATCGGCCGGGAGCTCAAGCTCCTTCTCAAAGAGTTTCAAAAGCATCTTTATCTTCTGGAAGAATTTGGGGCACCTCTGAGGAAGTCCCGAGAACGTGAACACCGGCTTCGGCATCCCCATATTCTCCAAATCCGAATGGAGCCAATGGAACATATTATCGTCGTACCATTGTATAAACGCTGGGGCCATGCGATGTCTGCGCGTTATCTCAGATACAAAATCGCCGATTCTGCCGGTGGTAAAGATATTATGTTCCATGTCTATATAGTCGAACTTCTCCTGCGAGTGGTCAACAAGCTCGGAAGGCCTGCTGCCCTCCGGCCTCAAGTTCGGGTTCGTAAGGTAGAACGTTCTTGCGTAAGCCCTGTCAACTGTCCTTGTGCCAAGGCCAAAGCATATCCTGGCCACGCCGTCTTCTTTTTTTATCCTTGGCGACGGCCTCCTGAAAACTTGTGAGAACGCCGCGCCGGCAAGCTCGGGATAAAAGAGGTTATCGTGTTTCTTCCCGGCGAGGGGCTGGATCAAGACCGCCATCCTATCGCCGCCCCACTTCACGCCATGCTTACGCTTGTATTCCCTCGCCGCAGGGTTATATGTCGAAGCGTAGACCTGTTTTATAGCGTACTCCAACTCTTTCTTGTTTATCTCATGGCCGCCACAGTTAGCGACAAACTTTGTGGCGTACTTGCCCGCAAATGAAAGGTTGACGTCGTCCTCGAGGAGAGAAGATGAACGAACGGACATCGGGCCCCTTATCTTCGACAAAATCATCTCCAGCGGCTCGTTCAGGCTCGGCGGCAGCACGGCGTCGCGGCATATCCTGTAAAGCTCTGGGGCGTCGGTATGCTCCCTGAGGTTCATAAGGCGCTTCCAAAGCTGGTTGATATCCATAAATTCGTCAAATACCGACGTAGTTATCACAAAAGAATAATCTGGCAGGGATATATCCTCCAAGAGCGCATTCTTTTCAAGGACAAAATGCGCGAAGCCAAGCCCTTTGGCCTTGCCGCCTATCCCGCCGTCGCCTATGAGCCATCCCCTATCCGCGTAATATGGAAGCGGGTCAAAGCTCCTATAAAGTTCGCCGTGTTCCATCGTATCACCGCCCAGTCCTACAGTTACGGGTAATCATCATCTTCTAAATAAATAATATACGAAAATTCGCCATTACACAAATAATATCAGGACACGCCCGCGCGAAGGCAAAAGAAAGAGGAGGCCGGGTATCCGGTCTCCTCTTTACTGGTCGTCAAATCCTTAATTTAAGGAAATAAACTACAGCTTCTCTACGTCAGAAGCCTGCGGGCCTTTGCTGCCCTGGGTGATCTCGAAAGAGACTTTCTGTCCCTCGTCAAGCGTCTTAAAGCCGTCGCCCTGGATCGCACTGAAGTGCACGAATACGTCGTTGCCTTCGTCAGTCGTGATGAATCCATAGCCCTTTGTTGCGTTAAACCATTTTACTGTACCGTTGCTTTTCAAAGTGTTGCCTCCCAACAGGAAATATATATATGTCAAGCATATTGCTCAACTTGCTCACTTTAAACTTATCTAAGATAATTGTCAAGCATATTTTAGAATATTCATTCGCTTGCCGTTTATATTTCTAAAAATCACGCAGGAATTTGGCGCGACAAAATGACACAAAGAAATTCGATACAATTTAAAGATTTTTGACATAAGACAGCTAAATCTAAAAATATTTATCGTTATTTCACCGTCAACCTAATACAAAACACTTGTCTGATTTTCTTTGACCAATATAATATCAGTACATAGTCAGTAATGGTTAATTATACCCGAGGAGGGATAGCTATGAATATGAACAAATTGACTCAGAAGTCCCAAGAAGCCTTTTACGAGGCGCAGAACATCGCTATAAAGCACGGACATCAGGAGGTGGACGGCGAACATCTCGCGCTTGCCCTGCTCACGCAGGAGAACGGGCTTATCCCAAAGCTGCTCGGCAAGATGGACCTTCCTGTCGAGAACATCGTGAACTCCATCGAAATGGAGCTGCGCAAACGTCCGCGAGTGTCGGGCGCGGGGCAGGAGGCCGGGAAGATATATGTCTCACAGCGTCTTTCGCAGCTGCTCGTCAAAGCGGAGGAAGAGGCGGACGCTCTGAAGGACGAATATGTGTCCGTCGAGCATCTATTTCTCGCCCTGTTGTCAGAGGGGAACGCGACGCCATGCGGCAAGATATTCTCGACCTTTACCCTGACCAAAGAGAAATTTCTTAAAACCCTCTCCGAAGTGCGCGGCAATCAGAGGGTCACGAGCGACAACCCGGAGGACACTTACGACGTCCTCGAAAAATACGGGCGCGACTTGGTCAAGGCGGCCCGCGACAACAAGCTCGACCCCGTCATCGGACGCGACGAGGAGATACGCCGCGTGATAAGGATACTGAGCCGCAAGACGAAGAATAACCCCGTGCTCATCGGAGAACCGGGCGTCGGCAAGACGGCCATCGTAGAGGGGCTCGCGCTGCGCATCCTGCGCGGCGATGTGCCCGAGGGACTGAAAGACCGCTCGATATTCGCTCTGGACATGGGCTCGCTGCTCGCGGGCACAAAGTTCCGCGGCGAGTTCGAAGAGCGCCTCAAATCCGTGCTCAATGAAGTGAAGAAGAGCGAGGGGCGCGTGATACTGTTCATCGACGAGCTGCACACTATCGTCGGCGCGGGCAAGGCCGAGGGCGCGATCGACGCGGGCAACATGCTGAAACCGATGCTCGCGCGCGGAGAGCTCCACTGCATAGGGGCGACGACGCTTGAGGAATATCGCAACTATATAGAAAAGGACGCGGCGCTGGAGCGTCGTTT
>JAUNSQ010000197.1 GCA_030539135.1 Synergistaceae bacterium
TCTCCGTTGACCTCGATTTTTGAAAACTGCGGAAAGGTGATGGCGTAGCGAAGCGTGCAGAAGGCGTGGATCTCCTCGTCGCTGCCGGGGGCCTGCTCTCTGAATTGGTTGCAGGGGAAGTCCAGGATCTCGAAGCCCTCCTGACTGTGCGCCTCGTAAAGACGCTGCAGGTCGTTGTACTGAGGCGTGAAGCCGCAGCCTGTCGCCGTGTTGACCACCAGCAGCAGCTTCCCCGCGTAGTCACGAAGAGATACCTCGCTGCCGTCCTGTGCCTTGACCTTGAAATCGTAGATGTTCATAGAATTTGCCTCCAATAATTTATTGTGCACGATTTGATCGTATGCATCGAGTACAATTGCATTGTACACAATCAAATTGCATTTGTCAATCATTTTGCAATAAAAAACTGCCAGAAAATTTCATTTGAAATTTTAAAATTCTGCTGATATAATGCAATGATTGAAAATCTAATACAGAAACAGCACGACACACGTTGTACCATTGGTATGTAAATCTGATCACGTGGCTTTTTATACGTGATAGATTGACCCAATCTGCCTCGTGTGTCTTTTTCTGCGCGATTTTCAAAATTATACTACAAGGAGTAAACCAGTAAATGCCAAAAACTCAGTTCCAGAGGATGGTCTTTGCCCTCCTCACAGTTATTGTAACAGTCCACGCCTACGTATTCTTCAGTATCTATGTTGTCAACGGAGCGACCTTGATGTCCGTCAATCACGCCTCAAGTGTCATGAGCGCCATTAACGCCCAGGGTGGCGTCTATATGCTTGGAAGGTTTCTGCCTATATGGGTCGTCGTTATAGTTGAGTTTTGCTTTGCGTATCTTCTGGAGCTTGTAATGGGAAGTCCCTGCTCTTATAAGCTGGCAAGCAAGGTGTTTGACCCGCGAAAGGATCACCCCGTGCTGTTTGAATCAGCTATCATATGCGCCACCGTTGTTCTGATGTGTCCGACGATGAGCCTGATTGCCGCGTGGCTGTACTATCCCTACTACGCCGGATTCAGTCTGCTTGGTCTGATCGCAAGCTGGCTGAAGCTCATGTGCTATAATCTGCCGTTTGCATTTTTCACGCAGCTGTTTTTCATTCAGCCGTTGATAAGAACGGTATTCAAGTTCCTGTTTGAAAATACTTTGCAACGAGCGGTGGTGAAACGGGCCTGATAAAATCGCCCCCGCATGCTCTTGCTTTATATCGCCCGTTTCGCGTTTTAGGCTGCCAGACTGAGATAGAAGTGAAATACGGCTACATGAAAGAAACAGCCTCCCATCCAAGGAATTGGACGGGAGGCTGTAAACTGCAGCGGTAAACAGAGTATGCGCCTTTGCCTTTCGTGAGCGCGATTAAGGCTTCTTTTGACGAATCAGCCGTTATCCTCCCCATGGGATCGTTTCGCGTGCTCGCATATGGCTTCAAAGGTTTTTTCGCTCAGGTCGTGCTCCACCTTGCAGGCGTCCTCCCGGGCTGTCTCGGAGTCCACACCCAGACGAATGAAAAACTCCGTCAGCAGCTTGTGCCGCTCATACATACGCCGGGCGATCTCCATGCCGGTATCGGTAAGCGTTATATAGCTGTCCCCGTCCATCGTGATGTAGCCCGCCTCGCGCAGACGCTTGGTAGAGTAGCTGACGCTGGGCTTCGTGACGCCCAACTGCGCCGCCACATCGATGGAGCGGATATAGCCGTGCTTCTCCTGCATCATCAGCATGGCTTCCAGATAATCTTCCGAGGCCTTGTGTATATTCATGCAAATTGCACCAACTTCCCGCATAAGAATAAGTATAGGTTAACACAGTCTAACCAAATATTCAAGAACGCAAAAACAAACCGACAAAACCCCTTGACAATTTCGGTTAGAGGCATTAAACTATATCGCGGTTAGAGGATTCTAACCATTATTGGCGAGCCTCAGTTAGCTGCCGCTAACCGACGTGGATTGGAGGAGGAAGTATGATGCCGCTTACACTGGCGAGCCCCGGTGAGGAGAACATGATACGCAAGGTGGGAGGAAACCCGGAGATGAAACAGCATCTTGCCGATCTCGGCTTCGTGGCCGGGGGAAATGTGACGGTGGTATCGACCATCGGCGGAAATCTCATCGTCAACGTCAAAGAGTCCCGCATAGCGATAAGCCGCGAGATGGCCGGAAAAATAATGGTATAAGGGGAGAGAGCATGAAAACGCTGAGGGAAGCAAGGATAGGAG
>JAUNSQ010000064.1 GCA_030539135.1 Synergistaceae bacterium
TTCCCCCAGTGTTTCATCATATTGATCTAATTTCACGCCTGATACTTCTACTAATTTTCTAACCAGTGAGAAACCATTACTATGAACACCTGTTGAAGGAAGACCAATGATCACATCACCTGCTTTGATATTTTTGCCGTCGATCATCAACCGGCAACAGTCGCTCTCGTTTCATATTTCTCGCGGCCCTAAGGACGATGCCGATTTTTTCGCGGTTCTAACTATTGCCCGTTAGCGGGCGTCTGTTCCATTGTTATCGTTTGCCCGTCGGAAGTCAGGGATATCTCGCCGTGCCTCGTCTGACATGTCTTTTTCGTCCCGTAGACGTCAAGCATGAGAAGGAGCCCTTTATTGTCCTTGTATTCCGGCGAGTCGGTTATGACGCAGTACTCGGGGTTGGTCGTTTTCAAGAGTTCCTTGAACGGAGCGCTGTTTCTTAGGAACATCCCATGGTGCGGCAGCTTCATGAAGTCATATTTCGGGCCGCATACCCTGAGGAAGTCCGTCATTCTTTTATCCGTAGCGTCGCCCATGAAGACAAATCTCTTCTCGCCGAACGTCACGACGCATATCACGGAGTAGTCGTTTGAGACCATGCCTTCCGACATGATAGACGGGTAGAGCGCGACGCCTATGCCGCCGATATGAAATTTCACGGCTCCCTCCGTCAAGATGTGCGGCGCGATATTTTTGTCTTTCAGCGCCTCGACGTATTTCCTGTATGCTTTCTTATCCTTTGTGTAATTCGGCCCGTATATCTCTCCGACCGGCAGCTCCGTGATGATTTGTCCGGCACCGCCGACGTGGTCTTTGTCGTAGTGTGAGAGCAGCAGACAGTCGATGGAGATTACGCCCATGTCTTTGAGTTTCGAGAGGACCATTGGTGCGGTCTCGATATACCCAGTGTCTATCATCATGGCCTTGCCGCCCTGCCGGAGGAGTATGCAGTCGCCCTTGCCGACGTTGAAGATAGTTATCTGTAACTGAGCGTCCGGCGACAGTGTTTCAAAGGCGAATGTCCGCGCCGCTGCGGCGAGGAATAGCGATATGACGAAGAGCATAAGGGTAGTTTTTAAGGTCTTGTTCACGAAGCGTTTCTCCTTGCGATGATTTTTTCAAGCGTTGCGGCGAACCTCGCGTCGTCCTCGGCGGTACGCTTTGCGGGCCCTTTCGTCCGTCCTCCGCCGCGGCGGAACTTTGCCTTCATCTCTCGCTCTTCGAGCATGAAGTCCATCTTCTCGGGGAGGTATTCTATCCCGACGGGGCTCATCGCGAATGCTCCTTTGGAGATTATCAGCGCCGCGAGCCCCCAGTCCTGAGTGACGACGACATCCCCGGCCGCAGTGATGTTGGCGATTTTGATGTCCGCCTCCTGAGACTCGTCGCCGACGACGATGTGCCTGTCCGATTCGATGATATGGTCGAAGCTGGCCACTGTCACGACTTCGACGTTCTCACGCTTGCCTGCGTTAAGCGCGTATTGCAGCGCGTTCTTCGGGCATGCGTCGGCGTCGATGACTATCTTCATTCGGGAATATCTAAGCTTTGAGGCAGCCGCAGATATCGAGGTTGCCGCAGTCGACGCTCTGCGCCGTGATGTTAGTTATCTTTATCTTGCCCTGCCTGTGGAGCGTGAGCGCGAGGGAGATTATCGTCTCAGGTGTCACGCCGATCTTCGCGGACAGTTCCTCTGGGTCGATGGAGCCGGTCTCGCTTACCGCCGAGGCTATAGCGTCCCCAAGGCATTCGACCCACTGCTGGAACAGCGCGTTCATCTCCGGTGTGTTCGACGACGCCGTCTGGTTTATCTTCACAACCGATTCAAAAATTCGGGCGGAGACGAGTTCGAGAGAATGTACCAGAGCCTTCATGTCCTGCTGTTCCAAATCTTTTATGTCGATATTCATAGAAAAATTACCCTCCTGTGTGTTTTATTCAACGCAAAGTAATTATATAATAGCAACGGGAAAAAGTGAGTCTTTTTGCCTGATGTTGTATGCTGTAAATATATTTATTGTTGTTTTTGCAGTTGCAAGCTCGCTGCTTTTTAGCTATATATCTGCTGAGGTGATTTGATGTCCACGGAAGTTATTAACTGCGACAGGCTCGGGGTCATGTCGGATACGCACGGGAGCCTCAACGGCTGGAGTTTCGCTGTTGACGCGATAGGCCCGGTAGGCGCCATGCTCCACGCTGGCGACGTACTGTATCACGGGCCGCGCAACCCGATCCCGGAATGGTATCAGCCCAGCGACCTTGGTTCCGCCATTAAAAATTATAAAGGTATGCTGCTCGTCTCACGCGGGAACTGCGACGCCCCGGTAGACGAGATGGTCACGAACATGGAGTTTCACCCGTGGGTGTCGCTCGTCTGGAACGGCAGGAAGATAATAATGATGCACGGCGACAATATCCCGTTGCTGCACGCACTGGCGCACGAGGGGCAGGCAGACCTCGTCATCTCAGGACATACTCATATCCCGTCGCTTGAACGCGAAGAGGGGATGATTTTTCTTAACCCGGGCTCGACTACGCTGCCGAAGGGCGGCTCGCGGGCGAGCGCCGCGGTGATAGACGATAAGGCGATAACTGTGTTGACGCTTGATGGAGATGTACTTTACAGTGAAAAATGGTGAGATGAAGCCACGCAGGGTGTTCCGCAGAAGAAAATTCTGGCCGCAGTTCCTGTGGCTTTTGGTGCTCGTGCTCTTTGTCCCTCTGGGATGTGCTTTGAACTCTACGTCTCTGCTCGTCGCCGCGATATTGACGGCGTTCCTTGGGCTGAACGAATCGGGGCGGTGGTCGTACAAGACGAACCTGCTCTTATGCGCCGTGTGCGCGGTGGCTGGGACTATCGGCGGAGTGTTTACATGGTTCGAGATGGTCTCGGTATTTCTTCTGCTGTTCGCGACTGGCGGCTTCATGCTCTATTACAGAGGACTGTCAGCCGGGATGGTTCACGTTATGTCAGATTTGGGCGCGGCGGTCTCGCGTGGCAAGACGATGGAAGAGATCGTCGATATCGCGCTTGAGGAGCTTGGAAATATGATCCCCGACAGCGAGGCGTTCATCGCGCTGACTGACAAAAGCGGCGGGCTTTTCCTGCCCGAGAGCGGCGAGGAGCCGCGCTTTCGCCTGAAGGAGAACGGGGCTGCGCTTTGGAAGGTATTCGCGTCTGGAAGACCTTACGTCACGGGTTCGGTAAATGTCTCGAAAGACCAGCCGCTTTGGCGCGACGCGTGCTCTCTGATGTCCATACCGCTAAAGGCGTATGGCGACAAACTTGGCGTATTGCAGGTGGAGTCGGATATCCCGCATGCGTTCTCCGACGAAGACCTGACGAAGCTGCACATGGTGGCCATGGTCATCGCGCAGCCTCTGCATCTGTTCGCGTACCCCGTGAAGGATTCGCGCGAGGAGACCGAGCGTCTGTTATGATATTGATAGATATGCACGTCCACAGCACGAGTTCAGACGGGACGTATGCGCCGGAGAAGCTGCCTTTGGCGGCGAAGCACAGGCATCTTTCGTTCGTCAGCCTGACGGATCACGATACGACCTCTGGGCTGCCGCGTTTTGCGGCGGCTTGTCACAACGTCGGCATAGGCGGCCTTTGCGGCATAGAGCTGTCCGCCGACGCGGATTTTACGATGCATATACTAGGCTATCGCATAAAGCCGGGGTGCAAGGCGTTCGAGAACAAGCTCGAAGATATACGCATGTACCGCGACAAGAGGAACGTAGAGATATGCGACAAGCTGCAAAAGCTCGGGATGGACGTTACGGTCGAGGGCGCGGCGAAGTATTCAAACGGAGAGGTCGTCGCGCGTCCGCATATCGCGCACATGATGATAGCCAAGGGATATGTCTCGTCTATCTACGAGGCGTTTGCTAAGTATATAGGAGCCGGGGGCTCGGCGTACGTCCCGCGCGTGAGGCCGTCGGCGGAAGAATGTATCGAAATGATTTCCGGCGCGGGAGGGCTGGCCGTCCTTGCTCACCCGGCACAGACGCGGCTCGCCGACGATAAGCTGGAGGCGCTTCTGTCGAGGCTAAAGGACGCGGGTCTGTGGGGGCTCGAGGCTATATATTCAAGCCACAGCCCGGAACAAATATGTAAATATCTTGGAATGGCGGATAAATTCGGCCTTTGTTCAACGGCCGGATCGGATTTTCACGGAGCAAACAGCCCGGGAACAGAACTCGGAATGCCGGTATCGGAGGACTTACTGCCGTGGGCGCGACTGGGCGTAGAGATATAGGAGGGTAATTCTTATGGAGAAGATTATGGATTTTCGCAGCGACACAGTGACAAAACCAACCGAAGAGATGCGCCGCGTCATAGCGTCGGCTGAGGTCGGAGACGATATATACGAGGACGATCCTTCGTCGAACGCGCTCTCCGCTTACGCGGCGGAGCTGACAGGCAAAGAGGCGGCCATCTACGTATGCTCCGGGACTATGGGAAACCTGCTGGCTTTCCTCACCGCCGGCAAACACGGCGAGAGCCTGTTGGCTGGCAAACGCTCCCACGTCTGGTGCGCCGAGGTTGGAGGGTTTTCCGCGCTTGGCGGTCTATGCCCGTATCCGCTGGATGACGACGAGGGGATACCTAAGGCCGAGGACATTGAACCTGCGAGCCGCGCGGACGGCAATATACACCACCCGGACACGACAATCCTTGCTCTGGAGAACACGCACAACTATACGGGCGGCATAGCCACGTCGCCGGAGCGCTTCGCCCCGGTCGCGCGAGAGGGCAAACGCCTCGGCTTCCATGTCCACCTCGACGGCGCGAGGATATTCAACGCGGCCGTCTACTACAAAGCGGACGTAAAAGCGTTCACGAAAGAGGTCGATTCGGTGCAGTTCTGCCTGTCAAAAGGGCTCGGCGCGCCGCTTGGCTCGATGCTCTGCGGAACGCATGACTTCATAGAACGCGCCAAGAAATGGCGCAAGCGCGTTGGCGGAGGCCAGCGCCAGGTCGGCATCGCAGCAGCGGCCGGGCTGTACGCGCTCAAGAACAATATCCCGCGCCTCGCGGACGACCACGCGAACGCGCTTCTGCTCGCGGAGCTTCTTGGAAAGGGCGGCGTCCCGGTCGAGAAGGTGCCGAATATGACGAACATGGTCTTCTTCCCGATGCCGGAGGGCTCGATGAGCGACGAGGCTTTTGAGAGAAAATGCCTCGAACGCGGACTGCTGACGCACATGATAGGGCCGCGCCGCGCGCGTCTCGTTACCCACCTTGACGTTACTAGGGAAGACTGCGAACGCGCGGCGGAGATAATAACCGGAGTCCTCAGAGCGTGACAGAATTTTTGCCGCACTCTGAAATAGAGGCTCTGTCCGCCTGGGCGCTTGACGAATGTCTGCGCGGAGGGGCCTCGGGAGCCGACGTTCTTTACTCTGAGGGCGAGGGCAGCGGCCTGTCGCTCAAGGATGGCGAAGTAGAGGAGTGCGTTTCAGGCGCGGCGGCCGGCATAGGCGTCAGGACGATAATGTCCGATGGACGTCAGGGCATAGCCTACGGCAACAGCCTCGACAAAATGTCCGTGAGGAAGATCGTGGAGTGGAGCGTTGCCAACTGTAAGAAGTCCGAACCCGACGAAGGGGTCTCGCTCTACTCGGGCGAGCTTGTCACAGACCCCGCGATAGCCTGCGAGGACGAACGCATATCGCGCGTTGCGCCGCAGGATCGCATGAAGTATTGCAAAGAGATGACGGATATTGCCAAATCCGCGGATAAGAGGATAATATCCGTTCGCGGAGCCAGCTGGCACGACGGCTGGGGGGCTTCGTTCTACTGCACGACCACGGGGCTTGCCGGTTGGGACCGCGGAAGCAGCGCGAACTGTGCCGTTACGGTCTTGGCGCAGCAAGGAGCTGCGACAGAGATCGGCGGTTACGGGATAGAGTCGCGCCTCTTCGACGAGCTTGATATCAATGAGACAGCCTCTCTGGCGGTGAAGAAGACGGTCGCGTATCTTGGTTCCTCTCTGATGAAGACGGGGACGTATACGCTGGTGATAGAACCCGAGACCGCCGCGTCGTTGATAGACGTGATTGGAGACCTCTTCTGCGCGCCTGAGATACATAAGGGCCGCTCGCTGATGAAGGATAAACTCGGAAGTATCGTCGCTTCGCCATGCGTATCGCTCGTCGACGACGGACGCATACCGTGGAAGGCAGGGACCGGATGCTGGGACGACGAGGGATTTCCGACAGGGCGCACCGTGCTGATAAAAGACGGCATCGCGTCGTCGTACCTCTATAATTTGCAGTACGCCTCGAAGGACGGAGTGAAGTCCACCGGCAACGCCTGCCGCGGGATGTCCACGTTGCCCGACGTTGGGACGACCAACCTTATCCTAGAGCCAGGGCGCGAGACGCAGGAGGCCCTTGTCTCGAATGTCAAAGACGGGCTTTTTATCACGGAGCTCATGGGGATGCACACGATAGACCCGGTAAGCGGGGATTTTTCGATCGGCGCGAAGGGCGTCAGGATAGAGAATGGAGCTTTCACTCACGCGGTGAGCGGCGTCACGATAGCTTCAAACTTGATGGACTTTATACAACAGATAGTTTCCGTTGGATCAGACCTTAAATTTTTCGGCCCCGTAGCGGCGCCGACGTTGGTGGTGGAGGATGTTGTCATTGCAGGGGAATAAAAAATGGATATGCCTTATGCTCGCGGCCGCCGCGATAATGATTTTTGCGGCCGTTGCGATTGCCGATACACTTCCTCTCTATTATGGAGAGGTCAAGAAGGGCGACGTCACGTCGCGCAAAAACCCATCCGGCGGGACGGACGTAGCGATCGAGGAAGTCATCTCGTCGCTCGGCCTCGCGCGTACTGGAAACCAGCAGGCGATAGTCGTCATGCTCGACGGAAAGAAGATGGAATTTTGGAGCGGTTCCAGCGCCGTGCGTTCGGCCGGCGCGCTCGTCAGCCTTCCGTCTCCGATATATACTGACGGAGGCCATTGGTGGGCGGATTCTAAATCGATGGCTAGCATACTGGACCAGTTCTATACGTCTATCGGCAAGAAACCCGGAATGAGCTGGGGACAGCCGACTCAGCTGCAAGAGCCGGCGAAGACGGACAAGAAGACTCAGGACACGAAGGCAAAGGCTGAGAGCAAAGACAATAAGCCCGCGCCGAAGTCCGAGGATAAGAAGCAGACGCAGACCGCTCAGCCGACACAAATTGAAGAGCCGCTTCAGGAACACGCGCTGATCCCCGATGTCAAAGACGCGTTTTCCGGGCAGAAAAAGCGCCCTGTTGTCGTCCTAGACGCGGGGCACGGCGGACACGACCCGGGGGCCAGCGGCAACGGTACGATAGAAAAGGTGATCAACCTCAAGGCTGTTCTCACGCTTGGCAGGATACTTGAACAGTACGGCGTGGACGTCCGCTACAGCAGACGCACGGACGTGTTCCTCAAGCTCGCCGAGCGCACTGCCTTCGCTAACGACAGCAACGCGAACGTGTTTGTAAGTATGCACTGCAACGCGATGCCGAGAGGCAAGAACGCGTCTGGGATAGAATTTTACATCATGGCTCCGCCTACCGACCGCGACGCAATGCGCCTGGCTATATATGAAAACAAAGAAATATCCGGCGGCGCTGAGACGTCCAAAGAAGTCGAAGCCCGGGCCGATAAAAAGACGCAGCTGCTCCTTAAGATACTTGGCGACATGCAGCAGAACGGGAAGATAAGCGAGAGCACGACGATGACCGAGGTCATGCACAGCTCGGCCAGAGCGTCCGGGCTTTCGATACGCAAAGTGAGACAGGCGCCGTTTTTCGTCCTTCGCGGGGCGGGAATGCCGGCGGTCCTCATCGAGATGGGCTACGTCACCAATTCATCCGACGCGGCCAAGCTGAGGTCTCAGGGCTATTTGAACCAGATCTGTGGAAGCTTCGCAAAGGGCATTGTCTCTTATATAAAAGAAAATCCTGTCACGGTACAATAGGCAGCAGACACGGGAGGAAAATACATGAGGGATTCGGAAGAAAGAGTCAGACATTTCGTCGTAACTGGGGAGAAGAAAAACCTTGACGAACCGGCTGTTGGGCGCAGGCGCTCGGGGCTTGCTTCATCGCGCCGCGACGACCATGACGACGAAGATACATACAGCCCGCGCCGCAGATCGCTCCGCGACCGCGAGTATGAGGACGACGAGCCGCGCAGACCGTCGAAGAGGCGTTCTGTCGAGGACTTCGACGACTATGACGAAGAGGCCGAGGCGCGTAAAGCCCCGTTCCTTGTCAGAGTTTTCGCGTGGATAGCCCTGCTCGCGATACTCTTTGCGTGCGGATACCTCGGCGCGAATTATTTCTTCAACTGGGCTGATAAAAAGACCGGCAAGCGCGTTGGCGACGTCATAGGAACGACCACGGAAATCAAACGGGCGGACACTGCGGCGAACAATATATCGCCGACAGCAGGTTCCGCAGTGTACACGATCTACATCCCCGAGAACGGAAAGTTCATCGAACGCCCCGCGGACATACAGAAGGGCACAAGGGAAAACGATGTCGCAAAGATACTCGCGATGTATATCGACGGCCT
>JAUNSQ010000198.1 GCA_030539135.1 Synergistaceae bacterium
GAGTGCGCGGGCAACAAAGAGAGGCGCATCCGCGGACAGGTGGACTTCCTCCTCAACGAGAACGGCATCATTCAGGCTCAGGCGCTCGCAAAGGCGCTAAAGGGCAAAGGCATCACCCATATCTACTCCAGCCCGCTATCTCGCGCCATGAAGACATCGGAGATAATAGGCGATGAAATAGGGGCCAGGTTCGAAGCCAACGCGGGGTTCAACAATATCTGTATCGGCGTCTGGGAGAACAGGCTCAAGGACGAACTGGCGGCCGAAGTCCCCGAGATGTGGGAGACATGGCTGCATAGGCCGGAGGAGCTCATCATAGAGGGAGGGGAACCTCTCGATAAGGTTAAGGAGCGCTCCGTTAAGGCCCTTCACGAAGTCGTAAAGAAACACGACGGCGAGACCATAGCCATCGTAGGGCACAGAGGCGTGCTGAAGCCGATGCTCGCCGGCGCTCTCGACGTAGCGAAACCATGTTATTGGAAGTTCCATTTCGACACGGCGTCTTACAGCGTGCTAACATACGACCCTCTTCACGGATACGCGCTGATGAAGCTCAACTACACCGAGCATCTCGCGGGCATCCCAATCATCCAGGAGTTCGACTAGGCGAGGCGGATGGCATACTCGCTGCTGCGTTTCCTCAGCGCGTCAGAACTTGCGGGGGCGCTCGAAGCTATCGGGGCTGACCCGCGTAGCCTGCCGTTTTTTGAGAACCGCAGGGAGACAACGATACTCTTTATCCCTCACCTTGACATAAGGGCGGCGAATATCGTGAAGCAGGAGATGCTTTCGCTCGGAGGCGACGCCGCCGTAAGCAGACACGCGGTCGACTGCTCGGAGCCGTTCAGCGGCGCCATCCTGTTCGGCACAAGGAAGCAGCTCGCGCAGTTCACCGACAAGATATCATCGATGAAATGGTGGGGCCTTCCAGAGACCGCGGAGGCCGTCCGCTCGTCGCTCGCCAACCTGACCGCCAAGAGAAGTATCAGGACTGTGAAACTTCCGTCCGGCAATTCGCTCACGTTCGGAAAGAGGACTTTGCTCATGGGCATAGTGAACCTGACCGACGACTCCTTCTATGCGGCAAGCCGCACTTCCGACAATGCCGAGGCCGCGCTTGAAAGGGCTACGCTACTCTACGAGGAGGGGGCCGACATCATCGACTTGGGAGCCGAGTCCACGCGCCCCGGCTCGACCGGGGTCGAAGAGGCCGAGGAAGTCTCGCGCATGAGCAAAGCCGTCAAGATGATACGCGCGGCTCTGCCCGACATGCCGCTGTCGATCGATACGACGAGGGACTCCGTCGCACGCGCGGCTCTCGATGAAGGAGCAGATATCATCAACGATATATCGGGGCTGACGCGCGAACCAAATATCGCGAGGGCAGCCGCAGGATTTAAAGCCATGTATGTGCTGATGCACATGCGCGGCACACCGGAGACAATGGGCGGCATGTGTTCCTATGACGACCTGCTGCAGGATATCTCGGACTTCTTCGCGGACGGCGTCGAAAGGGCGGAGGCATCAGGGCTGTCCCGCGCGAGCATCATACTCGACCCGGGCATAGGGTTCGCGAAAAATTACAATCAGAACTTATTTATACTGCGCAACCTCAACGCATTCGACACGTTCGGACTTCCGACGCTCATAGGGGCTTCGCGCAAGAGCACGGTCGGAGCCGCGACAAATTCAAAATCGCCAGACGACCGTCTGGAGGGCACGCTCGCCGTCACCTCGCTCTGCGCGTGGCACGGGGTCGATATCGTAAGGGTCCACGACGCCGCGGCAAATAAAAAGGTTATAATGATGACAGAAGCCATTAAGGAGGCATCCCATGAATAAACGCACGGTAGTCATATCTCTGGGCTCCAACTTGGGCAACAGGCTCAAAAACCTCGGAGCCGCCGTTAACGCGCTGAGGCTCTGCGGCTTCGACATTAAGGACATGAGCCGTGTCTGGGAGACTCTTCCGTGGGGTGAGACCAACCAGCCGCGTTTCCTTAACATGTGTCTGACGGCCAAGACGGATATGTCCTGTGACGACATGCTCGTCACAATAAAAAAGATCGAGAAGGAGCTTGGCCGCACGGAGACAAAACACTGGGGGCCACGTGAGATCGACATCGACATATTA
The DNA here is from genome assembly GCA_030539135.1 of Synergistaceae bacterium. Taxonomy (GTDB): domain Bacteria; phylum Synergistota; class Synergistia; order Synergistales; family Synergistaceae; genus JAUNSQ01. The sequence continues at coordinate 2,135 of JAUNSQ010000198.1, forward strand.
CTCGCGGGCGATGAGATATACGAGAGCGAGGGGCTTACGATACCACACCAGCTTATGCAGGAACGCGCCTTCGTCCTT
>JAUNSQ010000065.1 GCA_030539135.1 Synergistaceae bacterium
CCGCCATCAACGTCAACATCGACGGCACCTCCACATGGAACGTCACGGCGGACTCAACGCCAGACGGCGTACTCAACAACGCCGGCACCGTAAACTTCGGGTCTAACGCAGCCGACGGCTTCAAACAAGTGCGCGTATCCGACTACAACGGAGACCCGGCAACAAGCAAGCTCCTCATGAAGACAGACATAAACAGCGCGTCGAACACAGACCAGATATACGCCACCAACCAAGCCACAGGCGGAAGCAGCGTCACCATATACAACACCGCCAACTCCGGCGTAGAACGGTCGCAAGCGCTGCTCTTGGCCGACAACGGCGGAGGCTCCAACCTCACGCTCGCAAACTACGACGAAGAGACAGGCGGAGTCAAATACCTCCACGCCGGGGCATGGAAATACAGCCTCGTAAAAAGCACGACGGGAGCCAGCGGAGAAGAATGGTACCTCAAACGCGGAGACAAAATAACACCAGACACCCCGCCCGACAAAGGACTCACCACGACAGGCGAAGCGATAGCCGCGGGAGCCTTCCTCCACGACGTATGGTACACAGAGACCAACACATGGAACAGCCGCATGGGCATCTACCGCGACAAGACATGGAACGGAGGACTATGGATAAGCGCCGCAGCAAACCGTGAAGACTTCGACCAGATACACGACAACACATTGGCCGACAGACAAGACTTCGCGACAGGCACCATAGGCTACGACAAAAAGTTCAAAGTAAAAGGCGGAGACTTCTGGGGCGGAGTAATGGCCGGATACGGAGAAACAGACAGCAGCCTCGTAGCCGGGATAGGCGACGCCGACATGAAGTCATACCACATGTCCCTATACGGCATATACCGCATGGAAAACGGCTTCTACATCAACGGCATACTCAAATTCAACGAATACGACAGCGAGCTGACAGTCAACAAACCGGACAACTTCACCAGATACGTCCTTGGATACGACCAGGTCAAAGGCGACTGGAGACAATACGGCCTCGGCATATCCCTCCAGACGGGCAAAAGGTTTGACATAGGAGAAAACGGATGGTACTGGGAGCCGCAGATGCAATTCAGCTGGAACAGAGTATTCGGTACGAGCTACAAGACGGACAGCGGCATAGCGGTAGACATAGACGATATCGACTACATAAGGCTAAGGGGCGGCATCGTACTTGGCAGGAGCTGGACATTACAGAACGACACACTGCTCGACCTCTACGCGGACGCCTCTATAATCCACGACTTCGACGCCGACACGAGGGTGACGATGAGCGGAGGCGCATACACCTCCACGCTCGGCGGCACATGGGGCGTATACGGCATAGGGGCCAACTGGAGATACAGGCCGGGCAAGTTCTTCCATGTCAGGTTCCAGTACTCAAACGGCGAACCCTTTGTCGAACCCTTCGCGGTCTATCTCGGCATGTCGTGGGAGATGTAAGAGATAAGAGAAGTACTGTATGAAACGCGGTCCCGGCGAGAAACTATCCGGGACCGTACTTAACCATAAATATGAACCACAGTGTATATACTTCATAAAAAAATATAAAATGAATATAATAAAATGAATTATTGTAAACAATGATAGCAATATCTATTAAATAACATTATTTTATAAAGCAAATTATAATATTATGCTCGTGCAAAATAATATTTTTTACTAATTCGTTTATATTCTGTTACAATATATAATCGAATGAGCGATAAATATAGCAATCGTAAAATAAAATGAGTTTAAATTGTTTTATGTGAAAGAATAGGTTAAGGTCAAAAATCCCGCCAAGGAGATGTTTTGAAATGCAAACCGAAAGAGTACAGATTGGAAAGAGGATAAGGAGCTTTAGAAAATCCAAGGGTATGACGCAGATAGAACTTGCGGAACTGACCGGTCTCTCTAGGAACAGTATCATCAACTATGAGAGAGGGTATAGGACCCCGCGCGCGGACGCTCTGGAGGTTTTAGCTTCGCTGATGGGTATCTCCGTCACCGCATTTTTTGACGTCCGCTGAAAGTAGATGTCTGTAATAATTCCGATCTAAAATAACACTCCTCAAGGTTAAGGCCGGAATTTCGCAGTGCCCGGCGCAGTTTGGAATCCCCCTTTCTGCGGCGAGGTATGAAAAAAGTTCCCCCGACGATGCGTTTTCTCTCTGTACGCCGTCAGGGGAACTTTTTAGTATTTCTATGTCAGTTGTTTATCCGTGCCGCGATATGTTTTAGAACGCGGGAACTATACCCTTTGGGACCAGGACTTTGTTGATGTAATCCTTTACTTCCTTGGAATTAGCGGCTTTGATGAGGGCCTTGACCTCGGGAGTGTTCTTATCGGCCGCGCGGACGGCTATAATGTTCGCGTACGGAGAGTCCTTGCCCTCTATCACGATGGCGTCCTTCGCCGGGATGAGCTTGGCTTCGACCGCGAAGTTCGTGTTGATGACGGCCGCGTCTACGTCCTGGAGCGTGCGGGGGAGCTGGGCCGCGTCGAGCTCGCGGATCTTCACGTTCCTTGGGTTGTCCGTGATGTCTTTTGCCGTTACGAGCTCGCCCTTTTTGACCTTGATGAGCCCGCTCTTCTCAAGCAGACGGAGGGCTCTGGCGCAGTTCGTGGCGTCGTTCGGTATGGCTATCTGCGCGCCTTTCTTTATGTCCGCTATCTTTTTGATCTTGAGCGAGTAGAGCCCAAGCGGCTCGATGTGTATCTTCGCCACCCATGTAAGCCCAAGTTTCTTTTCTTTGTTTGTGTTGTCAAGGTACGGGATATGCTGGAAGAAGTTAGCCGTGAGACTCTTCTCCGCGAGTGCCGTATTCGGCGTCACATAGTCCGTAAATTCCTTGATGACGAGGTCGTATCCCTGCTTCGCTAGGAGTCCCTTTACGACGAGCATGATGTCTTTGTGCGGGAACGGCGTGACGCCAATCGTGATCGTCTTGTTCGCCGCGAATGCCGATGATGCTACGATGAGCGCGAGAAGTACTGCGAGAATAACTTTTTTCATTGTATTTCCTCCTTTGGGCTATCTTTAAGGCTTCGCCTTATGTATTTTTGTCTATCTTTTATTTTATCTTTTCGTACACATAATTTCCGATGCTCTGGATTATCTGCACTATCACTATGAGTATCGCGACGGAGTATATCATGACGTCGGTCTGGAAACGGTTGTAGCCGTACTTTATCGCGAGGTCTCCAAGCCCGCCGCCGCCGACGGCTCCCGCCATCGCCGAGTAGCCGAGGAGGTTTATCGCCACGACCGCGCAGTTTAGCACGATGGAGGGCATTGCCTCCTTAATCATGACGCGCGAGATTATCTGCCAGTCGCTGGCCCCGAAGGAGCGCGCGGCCTCTATGACGCCGCGGTCGACCTCTAGCAGCGAGCCCTCCATGATACGAGCGACAAACGGGGTGGCCGCTATCGTGAGCGGCACTATCGACGCTGTGCTGCCTATAGACGTCCCAGCTATCATGCGCGTGAGCGGTATTATCGCTATCATCAGTATGATGAACGGGAAGGAGCGCCCTAGGTTGACTATGACATTAAGCAGAGCGTATACGGGCTTGTTCGGGCGCAGGCCGTTCGTGCCCGTGATTATCATGACTATTGACAGCGCGAAGCCGAATACGCCGGAGAAGAGCGTCGAGAGCGCGACCATATACAGCGTTTCCCAAAGCGCGAAGAGCAGCTCATTCTGCATTGTCCATCACCTCCCAGAACATCCCTTTGTTTTTAAGCCATTCGAGGACGCGCTCGACTTCACTGTCGGGCACGTTGATTATCAGGAAGCCCATCACGTCGTCGCGGTATCTCTCTATCCTTCCGCCGACGACGGAGAAGTCTATATCAAGCTCGCGGGCCATGCCCGTTATGATGCTGTCGTTAGCTATCTCACGCGGGAACATGAGCCTTATGTTCGTGCCGGAGGGGATTATCGCGTAATCGTCGGTTATGAGTTTCTTGAGCTCCTTGCCCGGGGCGAGGAAGAGCTTGTCCGTCTCGCCGGAGGCCACTATCCTTCCGCTGTCGACAACGATGACACGGTTGCATATCATCTTTACGACTTCCATCTGGTGCGTGACGACGATTATGGTGACGCCTAGCTTCTTGTTGATATCCATCAGCAGTTCGAGTATGGAGATTGTCGTCTTTGGGTCGAGGGCTGAAGTCGCCTCGTCGCAGAGCAGGAGCTTTGGCTTGAGCGCGAGCGCCCTAGCTATGCCAATGCGCTGTTTCTGTCCGCCGCTGAGGTTGCGCACCTTCTCGTACTTCTTCTCGGAGAGGCCCACAAGTTCGAGCAGCTCGTCGACGCGCGCGGCCGCTTCCTTTTTGGGTACGCCCCAGACCTCAAGCGAAAACATGACGTTCTCGTAAACATTCTTGCGGTTCATGAGGTTGAAGTTCTGGAATATCATGCCCATCTCGCGGCGCAGCTCCTTGAGCCCCTGCGTCGAAAGCCCGTGGACCTCCTGCCCCATTACCCTGACGGAACCCTCGTCGTAGCCCTCGAGGCCGTTGAGGCAGCGGAGCAGCGTGGACTTGCCCGCGCCGGAATGTCCCACGATGCCGAATACGTCCCCCTGTTTTACGCTGAGTGAAATATCGTCGAGGACCTTATGCTCCCCGAAATACTTCCCCAGATGTTCGATTTGGATCATTGTGGATCTGTCCTTTCCTCTACAAAACTTTGCAGTTCAAAAATCCATAAAAAAGGCGGGCCTCTAGGCCCGCCTCCGTGATTTCATGACGACGCGCTCAGGCGTCCGCAGAATCCGGAGAGGAGCCTTCGTCGTACATGCACATCATCATGTTGCTATTCGCGTAATTATCTTTCATAAATGAAGTTCCTCCTTCCCCAGAAAACTAACGATGAAGAGTGTAATATCACGCGGCGCAATTGTCAATGCTTGCCGCGCTAAAACTGCGCTTGTACATCCTATGCAGAGACCATGCGGGAGATCGCCTCTTCAACAGACTTGTTAAGAGTTTGATTATGCAGTTTTGAGAATATCGCCAGCTGCTTGTGCAACTCAGGCTTGATACGGATATTAAAACTGCCTTTGTATATTTTCTCAGGCTCCTTGCCAAGCTCACGGCAGCTATCAAGATAATCCTCAATGGAGAGCTGGAAGTCGTGCTTCAAATCATCTACGCTCTTTCCCTCGAATGTGATGTGGTCGCTAACGCCAACCACGCGCCCGAAGAATACTTCGTCCTTTGGCGAATACTCGACGCTGCCGTAGTAGCCCTTATATTCCATAGTGTTGTTCATCATATTATCCCCTCCTCCTTAAGCTCCGCTATCAACTCTTTTACCTGATATTCCAAGAGTATCTTTCTTGGATGGGGCTTGTGCATTCTGAAAATTTTAGTCCCGCGATAGAACTTTACGCGCGAACCGCTTGTTTTCCCGCTGTTCGAGAAAACGTAACCATATGCCTCAAGCAATACGCGCGCCTCGTCAAATGTGAAATCACTAGGATGCGCGAGCAGTCTATCTAACAGTTTATCTATCCTACCCATCGTCTCACCGCCCGAGAATATTATATTGTTAAGATAAAAATATTGCAACTAAATGATAGTCGCAAATGTCTTATATTTGCATGAATGGTAGTTACGCCGCGCTATTGCGAATTTTACCCCCTGTGAAATTATAAATACAGTCAAATCGCCTGTATTCATTCTTCAACAAACTACCGCAGAAAATTGATAAAAATATTGTTTTGATTTATCAAAATTTTGTTGTGTAAATATTCTGCTTATTGTAAAATGTAAGAGTGGAAACACGCGGGATAGAAAAGCCCCGAGCTCAATCCACAGGCTTATAACACACCTTATTTTTCAACAGCAATACCAAGGAGGGGAAAGATGTCATGGAACTGATCAAGAAACATCCGATTTTGGAGTTCCAGCACGGTAAGCAAGTCACCTTCACATTCGACGGCAAGGAAATGACCGGATATGAAGATGAGCCTATCGCAATGGCGCTTCACGCGAACGGTGTGCGCGTCTACAGGGTAACGCCTGAGATGCACCGCACGAGAGGTTTTTTCTGCGCCATAGGCAAGTGCAGTTCATGCTTTATGGTCGTAGACGGCGTCCCGAATGTGAGAACCTGCGTGACACCTCTCAAGGCGGGCATGAAAGTCGAGACCCAGCAGGGCAAGGGCCTCGTACCTATGGAAGTCGAGTAGGGAGGAGGCGGACTGATGAGTAAAATCGTCGAAACAGATCTTCTGGTAATAGGCGGAGGAGCCGCGGGACTTTGCGCGGCGGCCGAAGCCGCGGGAGCGGGGGCGAACGTCCTCGTTGTCGAGAGCGACCTCCATCCCGGCGGGCAGCTTGTGAAGCAGACCCATAAATTTTTTGGAAGCAAGGACGAGTACGCGGGGACGCGCGGCTTCAAGATAGCCGGGGTGCTCCTCGACGAGATAGCGTCGCTTGGCGGCAAGGTAAAGATATGCTGCAATACGACGATCACGGGATACTACCCCGAGGACCGCGTATACACGGCGATGGAAGGCGAAGAAAAATATTACCGCATAAAAGCGAAGAAGACCGTGGTCGCGACGGGCGCGCAGGAGAAGATACTGCCGTTCCCGAACAACGACCTGCCCGGAGTGTATGGGGCCGGCGCTGTGCAGACGCTTATGAACCTCTACGGGGTCGTCCCCGGCAAGAAGGTCCTTATGGTCGGAGCCGGAAATATCGGACTTATTGTCAGTTACCAGCTTCGTCAGGCCGGAGTCGAAGTCGCGGCTATCGTAGAAGCTATGCCTAAGATCGGCGGGTACTGGGTGCACGCGGCGAAGGTGCGCAGGCTCGGCATCCCAATCCTTCTGCGGCACACGATCGTTGAGGCCCTTGGCGATAAGGTCGTAGAGGGCGCTGTGATCCAGCCGCTTGACGATAACTTCGCGCTCACTGGCGAACCTCAGAAGATCGACTGCGACATCATCTGCATGGCTGTCGGTCTTTCGCCTTCAACGGAGATATTCTGGCAGGCCGGGGCGAAGATGCAGTATGTGCCACAGCTCTGCGGATACGTTCCCCTTCGTGATAAATCGATGCGCACCAGCAACGCCGACCTCTGGGTCGCGGGCGACGCGAGCGGCATCGAAGAGGCCTCGGCCGCGATGGTTGAAGGCCGCATAGCCGGGTTCAGCGCCGCGAAAGCGCTCGGACTCCCTGTAAATGAAGCAAAATTCAACGATTATTGGACAAGGCTCGACCACCTGCGCGCCGGAGAAGTCGGAGAAAAAATCCGCGCCGGGATTAGTCAGGTGTTTGTCAGCGGATGGGAGGCATAACAATGGGCTGCTCATGTTCATGTGATAAAGAGAAACTCTTCAACAGCGGAGTGCTCACGGAAAACAGACCCGGAGCCATTCTCCCGCCGAAGGAGCTATGGGAGACGAAGAAAGGCGGCCTTGTCGTCATAGAATGTCCGCAGCGCATACCATGTAACCCATGCGCGACGAGCTGCCCCGCGGGCGCGGTGCTCCCGTTCAAGGACATCAACGACACTCCGTCTATAGACTACGACAAGTGCACAGGGTGCGGCATCTGCGTCTCAAGATGTCCGGGCCTGGCGTGCTTCGTCATTGACCTCACTTACGCTCCAGATAAGGCGATAATCAAAATGCCTTACGAGCTTATGCCCATCCCGGAGAAGGGGCAGAAGGTCAAATGCCTCAACAGAGTCGGCGAAGAAGTCGCCGACGGCGAGATATTCGCGGTCGCCGAGCCGTCAAAGGATCGCACGCTCGTCGTGAGCGTCGTTATCCCGAAGGATATGGCCGGAGACATCCGCGCGATAAAGGTGGTGTGCTGATATGGCAAAAGAAGCTAACGTGATATGCCGCTGTGAAGAGATAGAGATAGAAGAGATCCGCAAGTGGATAGCGCGCGGCTACGATACATTCGACGAACTGAAGCGCGAACTGCGCGTCGGTATGGGCCCATGCCAGGGAAGAGGCTGCCGCGATATAATCCTTCGCGAGCTCTCCAAAGCTACGGGGAAGTCGATCGCCGAACTTTCGCCCGGAACTATCAGGCCTCCGGTGAAGCCGATCAAAATCGGGCTGCTTGCCGAAGACGCCGATGATGAGAAATAGGGGGTGCTGATGATGGATTTTCCGAAAACAGCTGAAATAGTGATAATTGGCGGAGGCGGCGTAGGTACGGCGACGGCCTATTATCTCGCGAAGTCAGGAAGAAAGAATATAGTCGTCCTAGAGAAGAACACGGTATGTTCCGGTTCCACGGGACGCTGCGGAGCCGGGATACGCGCCCAGTGGGGGCTTGAACTCAACTGCCGTATGGCCCTCCGCTGCCTCGAAACGTTCGAGCAGCTTGACGAAGAACTTGGCTACCCGACGGGGCTGAACCAGGGCGGTTACCTCCTTGTCGCTTACAAGGATAAGGAGTGGGAGCAGTTCAAGAAGAATGTCGAGCTGCAGCACAGCCTCGGA
>JAUNSQ010000066.1 GCA_030539135.1 Synergistaceae bacterium
CCCGAGCGTCACAGTGCTGATCGCCGAGATGCCTATAAAGAAGGAAGACCTTGACCCGTCGTGCAACGGAGCGTACGATATCCTCACGAAGAGGGAGTCTGTCTGCGGACACCTCGACAAGAGCCACCTTACGATGCACTCATATCCCGAATACCACCCGGATAATTCCATATCTACGTTCCGTGTTGACATCGACGTGTCGACATGCGGAAAAATCACGCCCCTTTCGGCTCTGGATTACCTCATCGGCAGCTTCGACTCTGACATCATCACGATAGATTACCGCGTCCGTGGGTTCACGCGCGAAATAGACGGCCGCAAGTGTTTCATGGACCACAAGGTCACGTCGATACAGGATTATATCGCGCCGGAGACGCTCGAGAGATACGACGCGCAGGACATCAACGTCTATCAGGCGAATATCTTCCACACGAAGATGCTTATCAAGGAACTCGACCTTCAGAACTACCTGTTCCATAAGGCGGTCGAAGAGTTCACGCCGCGTGAAAGGCTCAAGATCTCCAACAAGCTCCGCCGTGAGATGATAGAGATCTTCGCCGGTATGAACGTGTATGACTAAACAGGACGAAACTCCTATATATGACGCGCTGCAGCGTTATATAAAGAACAGGATAGTCTCGTTTGACGTGCCCGGTCATAAGCAGGGCAAGGGACACAAAGCGCTCGTTGACGCTTTCGGAGCGAAATGTGTCTCAATGGATCTAAATTCAAGCAAACCGCTCGATAACCTTACGCATCCGACAGGCGTCATCCGCAAGGCGGAGGAACTGGCCGCAGAGGCGTTCCATGCCGCGCGCGCGTTCCTGATAACAAACGGGACTACAGCGGCCGTGCAGAATATGGTGTTTAGCTGCTGCCGCGCGGGCGATAAAATAATCCTGCCGCGCAACGTCCACAAGAGCGTCATCAACGCGATGGTAATATGCGGCGCAGAGCCCGTTTATGTCAATCCGGGGGTCAACCCCGAACTCGGCATCAGCCTCGGCATGTCGGCCGCAGACGTCCGAGAGGCCGTGGCGGAAAATCCCAGCGCGAAGGCGATATTGATAAACAACCCTACCTACTACGGCGTGTGTAGCGACATCAAGGAGATCGTCAGAATAACTCACGATGCGGGGATGCTGGCGTTGGCCGACGAAGCCCACGGCACGCACCTCTATTTCGGAGACGGCTTGCCCGTCTCGGCAATGGAAGCCGGCGCGGACATGGCGGCGGTCAGCGTACACAAGACGGGCGGCTCGCTCACACAGAGCTCCATACTGCTAGCGGGCGCGAACGTCGACGCAGAAGCGCTGCGGCAGACGATAAACCTCACGCAGACGACGAGCGGGAGCTACCTTCTCATGGCGTCGCTGGACATCGCGCGGCGCAACCTCTTCCTCAACGGAAAAGAGATATTCAAAAAGGTCTGCGACATGGCTTCATACGCGCGGACCGAGGTCAACAAGATACCCGGCTTCCGCGCGTTCGGCCGCGACATAATAGACGGAGGGGCCGTGTATGACTTCGACGTTACGAAGCTCAGCATACATACGCGCGACGTGGGGCTGGCCGGCATAGAGGTCTATGATATCCTGCGCGACGAGTTCGGCATACAGATAGAATTTGGCGATATCGGCAACATTCTTGCTATAATTTCCGTAGGCGACAGGGAGCTTGAGATAGAGCGTCTGCTTGGCGCGCTCGCTGAAATATCGAGACGCTTTGCGAAGGAGCCGATGAACATGCTCGACCACGAGTACATCGACCCGATAGTCGCGATGTCCCCTCAGAGGGCTTTCTACGCGCCAAAGCGCGCCATGCCGATAAAGGACAGCCTTGGCCGCGTAAGCTCCGAGCTCGTGATGGCGTACCCGCCGGGCATACCGATACTCGCTCCTGGCGAGCGTATCACAGCGGAGATAATAGATTACGTCAGATACGCTAAGGAAAAGGGATGCGTAATGACGGGGACGAAAGATATGTCAGTTGAAAATATTGAAACAGTGGAGGAATAGAAGATGGAGTTATGGTACACAGAGGAACACAGCGAGAACACACGGTTCTCTATCCGCGTAGACAAACAGCTCTTCTCAGAGCAGAGCGAGTTCCAGAGGGTCGATATCTTTGAGGCGAAGGAGTTTGGACGCTTCCTGACGCTCGACGGTCTTATGATGCTCACGGAGAAGGATGAGTTCATCTATCACGATATGATAGTCCATGTCCCGATAGCGACGAACCCGAACATCAAGAACGTCTTAGTCATCGGAGCCGGAGACGGCGGCACGGTGCGCGAGCTTACTAGGTACGCGACGGTCGAGCACATCGACATGGTGGAGATCGACAAAATGGTCGTCGATTCCTGCATGAAGTATCTGCCGCAGACGGCGTGCAAGCTCACAGACCCAAGGGTCAGCCTCTACTTCGAGGATGGGTTGAAATTTGTGCGCGATAAGGTCGGCAAGTATGACCTCATCATCGTCGACAGCACAGACCCGTTTGGCCCGGGCGAGGGGCTCTTCACGAAAGAATTTTACGGCAACTGCTACAAGGCTCTGACCGAGGAGGGCATCCTCGTCAACCAGCACGAGTGTCCGTACTATGAGAGCTACGCGCGCTCGATGAAGCGCGCCCACAAGCGCATAAGGGAGCTATTCCCCATCACGTGCGTCTATCAGGCCCACATCCCGACATACCCGTCGGGTCACTGGCTCTTCGGCTTCGCGTCAAAGAAGTTCGACCCGATAAACGACTTCGACGCCAAGCGCTGGGAGGCCATCGGCCTCAAGACGAAGTATTACAACACGGAGCTTCACAAAGGCTGCTTCGCGATACCGACCTATGTGAAGGACCTCCTCGCGGAAGCGGACGATGAATAACAAGCCAGACGCGTTCATGGCCTGCGATTCGTCATACGACGACGCGCGGCTCGTGCTCTTCGGAGCTCCGTTCGACGGGACTTCGAGCTATAGGCCGGGCTCGCGCTTCGCCGGGGCCGCGATACGCGCGGAATCTTTCGGCATAGAGACGTATTCGCCGTATCTAAGGAAAGACCTCGAAGATTTCGCGGTCTTCGACGCGGGTGACCTCGACCTGCCGTTTGGCAACGCTGTCGAAGCCCTCTCGCAGATCGAGACGGCGGCCGCGACAATACTAGCCGACGGCAAAATACCGTTTATGGTCGGCGGCGAACACTTAGTCACACTGGGAGCCGTCAACGCGGCGGTCGCGAGGTACAAAGACCTCAACGTCATACACTTTGACGCGCACGCTGACCTACGCGAGGAATACCTAGGAGAAAAACTTTCCCACGCGACGGTCATACGCCGCTGCCATGAACTGTTGGAGGGCGGAGAGATATATCAGTTCGGCATACGTTCGATGACGATGGCTGAGGACGAGTTCGTGCAGAGGGCGCCGAACATCACCCAGCGCAAATACGACCTTGAGACGCTTGACGACGCGCTCGTGAAGCTAGAAGGCAAGCCGGTCTACATCACGCTCGACCTAGACGTCCTAGACCCGTCGATATTCCCAGGGACCGGCACGCCGGAGCCGGGCGGCGTTTCCTTCGCCGACCTCATGGAGGCTATCCACATGCTATCTCATCCGCTCAACATAGTGGGCTGCGACGTGAACGAACTTTCGCCGCACTACGACCAGAGCGGAGTCTCTACGATAACGGCCTGTAAGGTCATAAGGGAGCTAATTCTCACGATACTCTAGGAGAATAACCTATGTTCTTCATCGAAGGAGGGTCTAGCGGCTCTCCTTTTTTGTTGTCCAGAAATTAAAAATATTTTCAGATTTTTACGAAAAAAGTTTTGACGTGGCAAAATCCTTTGCTAACAAAAGATTTTCAGCTATGATAGTCAGCGGATCTGAAAGGACGTATGTTGATGCCAAGGAAGTGTTACGCGAAAAAACTTGACGAGATCGCAGGCCTTGACGCGTATAAGGTGATATCCGTCACCGGAAGCGGCGGAAAGACCTCTATGCTCTATGCGCTTGGCAAATATTTCGCGAAGGCTGGGCGCGCGGTGATCACAACGACTACGAAAATATATTCCCCAAAGGCCAGAGAATGCGGTAATATCGTTCTCGGGACGCCAGCCGAGTGCGCGGAAAAGATAGCCGCGCTCCCGGAACATTCCCTCTCGGCCGCGGCGAGGGGCAAGGCGCCGGAGGGCAAGCTCGCGGGCTTCCGCCCAGAGGAAGTCGACGCGCTGCTCGAATTGGGAGTGGCGGATATGATGATCGTCGAGGCCGACGGGGCGAGGGGACTTTCGTTCAAATGTTACGAGGACTGGGAGCCGCCTGTGCCACAGAGCACGCAGTGCCAGCTCGTGATGTTTGGCGCGGACGCGCTGTTGAAACCGGTGTCAGCCGAAACCGTTTTCAGGATAGACCTTCTCAAAGAACGTTACGGCGTGCAGAAGAACGAAACGCTCTCCGCGGCGAACGCAATGGCGGTCCTCGCGAACAAATATGAATACCTAAAAAATTCCCCCGACGGCGCGTCCCGCGTTCTCTGTGTGAATAAGTGCGAACTGCTCATGCCGGAGCAGAGAAAAGAACTCCTCGACAACCTCAAAGATAATCTCATTAATTACGACGCGGCTATACTCTGCTCCATCTCCGACAACGAAATCTTCGACACGATAAAATTCTAGGCGGTCATGCAGGCTATTCTCCTTGCGGCAGGGCTTTCAAAGAGGATGGGCAGACAGAAGCTGCTCCTGCCGTTTGGCTCTTCGACAGTGGTCGAGACGGTCATCGATAACATTCGTTCCGCGGGGTTCGCCCCGATGCTCTGCGTGTTCTCCCAAGAGACGTATGACTTCCTAAAAGACAAAGGCTCGCTTCCCGTTTCCTCCGCAATAAACAAGGAGCCGGAACGCGGGCAGTCATCTTCGCTTTTGATTGGGCTGGATATGCTGCCCGACGGCAGCGACTTCTGCATAATGCTCGGCGACCTCCCGTCTGTAACAGCTGATGAAATTTCTGCGCTCGCAAAAAAATTCGCGGACCTGCCGCGCGGCAAGACGATACTCGCGCCGAGCCGCGACGGTCGCTTTGGACATCCGATGTTCTTCCGCTCTGTGTGGAAGGAGCGCTTCAAGGTCGCGAGCGGCGACGTCGGAGGCAGAAAGATCATCCTCGAACACGAGCGCGAGATAGCGCGCGTCGCCTCGCCTGACGCGCACTTCGCCGATCTCGACACTCCCGACGATTACAAGAGGCTTCTCGATAAAGGCAAATAACTCGCCATATTTTCAGCCGCGAAAAATTTGTTGTAAGTTTGTTGTAGTAAGTGGTATAAAATAATATTAAAGATAACTGATAACTATGACAATGAAAGGCAGGGCTATCCATGAAAAAGATATTAACAGCGTTATTGCTCGTTCTAATCGCGTTTGCCGGGACTGCCTGCGCAGGGCCGACCATCGCGGATAACTATATCAGCATCGTTCCGCAGTCGTGCGACCTGTTCACCGTCGGAGGCGCAGCAGAGCCTGTCGAAAGCGACGATCTGCTCCCCGCCGACGCGCTGAAAGACGTGATAAAGAATTATCCTAGTTACTGCGCGCCTCTCGGCAATGTAGAGATACAGTCGCTCTTTGGCTTCTGGCTTGACGACGGCGCGGCTTCATTTGAAGTTACCGGAGTGAACATGGCGAATTTCGAGACGCCCCTGACGGACGAACAGTTGAATAAGATCGCGGCGCTGAAAAAGGCCGGGGCCGTTATGAAGATATACAGCGTGAGCACGGCGGAGTTTGCCGATGGGCAGATGCAGTTGATAGTAGATAACTGTGCGTATGAGATAACCTCTTCGGATATTCAAATAACCACGAAGTTTAACGTCAAATCCGGCCCGGATTATGGAGTGTTCCTAGTCTTGCCGAAGTCCGATTCGTCGGGCGGGTGCAACGTTGGTTTTGGAGCGCTGCTCGCTGTCATGGCCCTGCCTCTGGCATTCAGGAAGAAAAAATAAATTCAAACCAATAAATGATTTGATCGACAAGCGGCGCGGGCTTTCGCGGGCCAACGCCGCTTTTTGTATGGCGCGGACCTCTGCGATACGGCTCCTCACGATCATAAAAAACTTCTCGTTGCCGCCCGATAGTCTTCTGGATTTTTGTCCGATATGCCTTTATAATATTCATCGGTAAATGTTTTGCAACCGATTGCAAATATCTTTTTCTATACTTTTCGGAGGTGCATCATGGCAAAGAAACAACTTGTTTATGGAATTGACGACCGTCCGCCGACGCCGATACTCATCCTCGCCGGAGCGCAGCACGTCCTCACGCTTTTTGGCGCGACGACTCTCGTGCCGCTCATCTTTGGCCCGGCTATGGGTATGTCCGTGGCGCAGATAGGAGCGTTCATTGGATGCGTCTACTTCTCAATGGGTATCGCTACGCTTATCCAGACCCATCCGAAACTTGGTTCTGGGCTGCCGATAGTTCAGGGTTCGAGCTTTAGCTTCATTCCGCCTATCATGACGATAATCGGAGCTTACAAGGCGATGGGTCCGAACGTTATCATGCAGTACGTCGGAGGTTCGCTCATTGTTGGCGGCGTCGTGCTGTCGCTGCTCGGCTACAGCAAACTCATCGGCCGAATCCGCAAGCTGATCACGCCGGTCGTCATAGGGCCGACCATCATGGCGATAGGTTTCACTCTCGCGCCGACCGCGATACAGTTCAACGCTGCCAACTACTGGCCGATATCGCTGCTGGTCGTCGCGCTGGTATTCTTCTTCAGCCTCGTCAGCAAAAATAAATTCTGCAACATCTTCGCGGTCTTGGGCTCCATCACGATCGCATACCTCCTCTGCCTTGCGCTCTCGCTGTCAGGCGTCTTCGCGGCGGGGCACAAGGCTTTTATCGACCTCGCGGGCGTAGCCGCGGCCCCGTGGATACGCTACGACGTATTCATGCCGTGGGGCGTTCCTAAGTTCTCAGGCCTCGCGGTCGGAGCTATCGCGGCAGGGTTCTTCTGCGTTATGATCGAGTCCATCGGCGACTACCATAACTGCTCGTTCGCCGCAGGCATCGACGACCCGACTCCCGACCAGATCAACCGCGGCATCGGGGCTGAGGGCGCATGCTGCGCGATATCAGGGCTGCTGGGCTCCGTCGGCACGACGTCGTACACGGAGAACATAGGGCTTATCGGACTGACCGGCGTTGCTAGCCGTCATGTCGTCAGGGCCGGAGCTGTGCTTCTTATACTCATGTCCCTTGTTGGAAAGCTTGGAGCGCTTATTGCCACAATGCCTTCGCCAATCATCGGCGGAGCTTATATCACGCTCTTTGGGACCATCGGCGCGCTCGGCATACAGAACCTCATGCGCGCGGATATGGGAAGTCAGAGGAACGTCCTCATCGTAGGCTTCGCGTTCCTAATGGCGCTGGGACTTCCCGGATGGGTCGAGCCCAACCAGGCGATGTTTACAGGCGCGTTTGGAGCGACGTTTGGCGGAATGGTCTGGGCCGTTATGAAGACCCCGATGGCCGTTGCTGGGATACTCGCGGCGATATGTGACAACGTCATCCCCGGCACGGACGAGGAACGCGGCATCAAGGCGTAATATATCCCACAGAAGGAAAATTTTCACAGCGACTGGAGAGAGCGAAATGCTTTCTCCAGTTTTTTTATTTTTGTTGTAAGTTTGTTGTAACTGTTGAGATAAAATATAACCGAGACGTAAAATGATAATTAAAGGTGCGACTGATGCCAAAAAAATATTTTGACAAACTTATCTTTGTAATGCTTGCCGCAGCTCTACTGTCCGCAGTGGTCTTAGCGTCGATGCTCTCGGTCGGCGAGAACTCGCGTATCATGCGCAGCAGCGTCTTCTCCCGCGTCTCTCTGGTAGGGACGTACCGAATCGACGGCGGCGGATGGAGGCTCCTCGCCGGTAATTATGACAAGGAGATGCAGGCCGTGACCCACAAGACGGTCGAATTCCGCGGACATTTCAACAAGGACATCGCCGAGAACCTTCTCTTGATGCTGAGGATACAGTACATGGAGGTAAAGATCGACATCAACGGCGAAGAGGTCTTCTCTTTTGGGGCGAAGGACAGGCTGCACAGGCTGTCGAAGAGCGAGGGCGACGTATGGCAGTGGTTCGTGTCGCCGGGGATAAAGACGACGGACGACGTCCATATCATACTGCGCGACGTTTACGGCAATAAATTCCTGCCAAAAGAAAAACATTTCTTTGAAAACATATATTTTGGCCACGGTGACGCATTGTATAGAAAAATATTTGGGAGCGGCGGACTGCCGACCCTGTTGGCGCTTTTCATCACGCTGCTCGGAGTGGCGGAACTCTTCACCGCGCTGCTCTTCTGTCTCTTCCATCAAAAGGGGATACGGAAAATAACTTTCATAGCGGCCTTC
>JAUNSQ010000067.1 GCA_030539135.1 Synergistaceae bacterium
CTTCTTCCACGCCTTCGCTTTTTCTCTTTCCCTTTTTCTCTTGTCATGGTGCGCGCACTTAGCGAAAATTCGCGGAGTGCAAGAGGTATTCTATCATGAAATAGGTTTGTGTCAATGAATACAGACCGAGTCAGATTTTATTATTAACATACTATGTGTATTTATTTCGAGACAAATAATTTTTCTTTGTAAAATTGTTAACCATATAGTTGACTTAAATAATTGGTTAATGTTTTTCTTCCCATATCAAAGTTATTTTTCCTCAAAAATTCATCAAAAGATTTTTCCGAATAGGCATTTCATGAAGGGCAAATATATTTTGAACATACTATATAAAAAAGCTGGGTCGGTATCTCCGATCCAGCTTATCGTTTACTTGAATTTATCCGCACCCTGCTTATTCTTTTTCGTCCGCGTCGTCTTTCGTTATATCGAGCTTTAATACTCCCTCTTCAAGAAGCGCTTCTACCGAATCTTCGATCTTCGGAACGTCTACTTCCTCCGGCGCCGGTTCGTCAAGGAGGCCAAGCCCCTTCGCGACTTTATGCAGAACATCCTTCGTTATTTCGTCCATGAGCTCCGGATGGTCCTGAATGTATTCCGCAACCGTATCCTTGCCCTGGCCAAGCGTCTCGCCCTTGTACTCAAGCCACGAACCCTTGCGTCTAACAACGTCCCTGTCGATTGCCATGTCAAGCACGGACATCCCCTTAGGAACTCCCTTGCCGTAGATGAGCGTCGTGTGGGCAGACCTGAATGGAGGAGCTTGTTTGTTCTTTACGACCTTGATCCATAGTTCGTGTCCTATTACTGTATCGCTCTGGGTGACCTGCTTGCCGCGCTTGACCTCTATTCTGACAGAGCTGTAGAACTTCAACGCGCGGCCGCCCGTGGTCGTCTCTGTCGGCCCCTGCGAATATCCGGCGCTAATCTGGGCGCGGAGCTGGTTGATGAATATTACAGATGTCTTACTCTTTGATATGGCGGCTGTGAGCCTCCTAAGCGCATATGACATAAGCCGCGCGTGGAGCCCCATCTGGGTGCTCTCCCCCATCTTGCCGTCGATCTCGGCCTGTGGGGTAAGCGCCGCTACGGAGTCGACAACTACAAGGTCGAACGCTCCGCTGCGGACAAGCGTATCTAGGATGTAGAAAGCCTGCTCGCCGCTGTCTGGCTGCGACATGTAGAGGTTCGCCGTATCTACGCCAAGCTGCGCCGCGAGCCGAGGGTCAAGCGCGTGTTCAGCGTCGATAAAAGCCGCGTATCCCCCTGCCTTCTGCGCCTCGGCGAGGACGTGGAGCGCGATGGTAGTTTTGCCGCCGCCCTCTGGCCCGAATATCTCGATCACGCGACCGCGCGGGACGCCGCCGATACCAAGCGCAACGTCGAGAGGAAGGATGCCTGTCGGAATAACTTCGACAGCGTGCTGCACTTCGTCTCCCAGGCGCATGATGGCGCCGTCGCCAAATTTCCCTCTTATTTCACTGAGAGCCTGCTCAAGGATATCTTCTTTTGTAACCGCAGCTTTCTTTGCCATAAGTTTACCTCCCGCAAATTATGTTACAAATTGATTTCAATTTCATATTATAGCAGACACTTAGATTTTGAAAAGCCCCAACGGTGTGTATGTCGGGCCTGTGCGGTGAAGTTCGCTCCGCATGAGTATTATTTCATCAACTTGCCATGGCTCAAGGATGAGCGGGCTGGCGTTTATCTCATTGATGACATTTTCAGCCACGGCTCCGAACGAATTTCGCCTGCCGAGCGTGAGATGCGGAGAATACGGTCTCGTCTCCTTGGGGATACCTGAACGATGTGCCGCGGTCTCCACCTTGCTCTGCAACGACCTCAGCTTCGCAATATCCCCAGTTATCGCGATCCATACCACCCTAGCTTTCTGAAGAGACGGAAATCCCCCGACGCCCTCGGCGCCGACGCTGAAAGCTCCTCCGCGCGGCATATCGTCAAGATTTTTCTTCAGCAGTTCGACCGTCTCGCTCTGTCTCTCGCCGCAGAATTTAAGAGTAACGTGCATCGTCTCCGGCGCGACCCAGCGTATGTCCCCTCTTGACCGCACGCGCTCCGAGAGCCACGCAGCCAGTATCTTTCTCTGCTTATCAGGGATATCTATGCACACGAACGTCCGCAGGAGGACTCCTGCGAGCGGAGGTATTCAGCCGCCCATCAACTTAGCCTTTCTATTACAAAAAATAATATCTGCTTAACTGATGCCTCTCTTATCTCTTTTCTCCCGCCTTTGAACGCGCGCATAAAAGTGGCCGCGCCGTCTTTGTCGGAAAATCCAAACCAAACCGTCCCGACTGGTTTTTCCGCGCTGCCTCCGTCGGGGCCTGCGATCCCCGTGACGCTCATCGCGATGTCTGAACCGTATATCCTTCTTGAGCCCACGGCCATCTGCTCCGCGCATTCGGAGCTCACAGCGCCGTATCTTTCAAGAACGTCGCCCGAAACGCCAAGGACGCTCATTTTTGCTTCGTTGCTGTAGGTCACGGCGGATCCTAAAAACATGGAGGACGCCCCTGAAATATCCGTTACCGCCGCGGCCGCCATGCCTCCCGTGCAAGATTCCGCAAAGGAGAGCGTAAGTTTCGCGTGAGACGCCAGCCCAACAAGTTTCTCCGAGAGCGCGCGGATATCCTCGCTCATCTCCCGAACGCCTCGTATATCCACTGGAGCCCGCCGTCAAAGAATACCCATTTTATCGATCTGATCAGCAAGTTGGCTATAACGCCGCCAACGATATCGTCCGCCATTATGCCGACGCCGCCGGGGAGTTTTTCCATCTGCTTCACAGGGAAGGGCTTTGTTATATCTATTATCCTGAACATGAACAGGCCAACGATGGCATAGGTCATATCAAACCCGAAGCACGATATCCAGCATCCCGCGACTTCATCGATGACCACTTCGGGCGGGTCGGTCCGCTTGGCGGCCTTTTCATATTTGTCCGCCGCGACTGTTCCGATGACGATGACGGCGGCTATCGCCCATATAGGCAGGCCTCCGAACATTATCCATACCGCGCAGGCGACCATCGAGCCGAGGGTCCCAGGCATCCGGCTGAAACGCCCGATTGTCCCTACCGTCGCTGTCATCCCGTACCATGTTTTCATCTCTGGAATAAGTATCATTCAGCTACCACTTCTCCTACCATGTCATGGGGCATCGCGTCGGTCATTCGTACTTTTACGATGTCGCCCTCGCTTAGCCCCTTGTTTATATTCCTTACTTCTACGAGCCCGTCTACTTCCGGGGCCTCGCGGAAGCTGCGCCCCTCGGCAAATTCGTCTCCGCGCTCCACGCGCTCGATAAGGACGTCAAGCTCTCTGCCTATAAAAAGCTGCTGGCGTTCAAGAGATATCTCCTCCTGCACAGCCATAAGTTCTTCAAGCCGTTTATTTTTTATCGCCTCAGAGACCTGTCCGGCCATTTCATAGGCCTTCGTGCCCTCCTCCGGGAAGAACGTGAACGCGCCCATGCGGTCAAACCTGGCTTTTCTAACAAAATCCTTCATCTTATCAAAGTGCGTCTTCTTCTCTCCCGGGAACCCCACCATGCAGGTAGTCCTCAGTGCAAAGTCGGGATCAATATCTCGCGCCGCCGTAAACACCGCGAGCAATTCTTCGTCGGATATTCCTCTGTTCATCGCGTGGAGTATGCGGCTGTCGCCGTGCTGGACCGGAATGTCAAGGTATGGGAGTACCTGCCGTCCTGCCGCGACCCTTTCAAGCAGCTTTCTCGTTACGCAGCTCGGATGCAGGTAAAGCAGCCTTATCCATATATCACGCGGAAGCGACGTTTCAAGCGCGTCGAGGAGCTCGACCAGTTTAGAGCGGCCTCCAAAGTCCATGCCGTAAGCCGTAAGATCCTGACCGACGACGCAGAGCTCACGCGCGCCTTCGACGACAAGCTGCTGCGCCTCGTTCACGACCATATCGACAGGCAGACTTTTAAGACCGCCGCGAATGTTTGGTATCGCGCAGTACGCGCATCGGTTATCGCAGCCTTCGCTGACTTTTAAGTATCTCGAAAATTTTGAAGATGACGGAAGCATGGCCCTGCATCTACCGGCGCGCGAGCGGCCGCCGAGCGCCTCTATGACTTTGCCCCAATCCTCGCTGTTCGCCCAGAAATCCACTGATGGAACTTCCTTCATCAGATCTGCCCCGTATCTATTGACCAAGCATCCAACGACGCCGATCTTCTTCAGGCGGCCGTCGAGTTTAAGCTGCTCCAAATCAAGTATCTCCGCTATATTTTCCTCGACCGCGGGGCGGATAAACCCGCAGGTGTTTATTATTCCGACATCAGCCTTCGAGACGTCGTCAACAAGCTCATGTCCGCATCTGCGCAGTTCGCCCGCCAGGCATTCGCTGTCGACTCTGTTTTTCGCGCATCCGAGGCTGAGGATATATATTTTCATTTATAGAGTATCGGGGTATCTTCGCTGACAGGCTGATTGAGCAGATAAAGGCTGAGCCCGCGTTCCGTAAGTCCGGCCCCGAGCCCCAGCGACATCCTGATGCGAGCGTGATACGGCGAGGTTTTCCCCCCGGATATAACGCCCATCTCAGTTAATTTTTTAAATCCGCCCTCAAAATCGTTCGTGGCCCCTACTTCACCGCTTGAACATCTTGATACGACAGCTACTGGTATCCTGCGGCGCAGAAGGTTGCGTATATGCGGCATCCATGTAGGAGGCACGCTGCCGAGACCGAAGCCCGCGAGCACGAGCCCCTCTATCTCCTTACTCTTTGAGAGCGAGGAGATCATAGACTCTCCTCCGCCCAACGAAGCCCATAGTATATCGACCTGCGCCGGGGCTTCGGGTCTTCTGGCGAGGAATTCAGTCCTTCGCACATCTCTGAAAAATTTTATGTCTCCATTCAGCATTTTGCCAACAGAGCCCTTTTCAAGGGATTGGAACGCGTTGTCCGGGCTTATAGGATCGGCCATGACGACCTCTGACGCCGCGAAAAGTTCGCTGCTCGAACAGACTAACACTCCTCTGCCTTTAGTCATATCCGAGAGAGCCGCAAGGACGGCACAATGAAGGTTGGCAAGCCCCTGCTTTAGGTCTGCGCGGCCGCGTACCATGAGATTTACGAATATTAGAGGTTCGGAATGCTGCCAGAGAAGGTCTGCCATGTATGCCATCTCTTCCATCACTCCGCTGCCGGACATAACAAGGATGCCCGAGTATCCCTGCTCTACAAGGGTCTCAAGCATATCAAGCATGCTCAGCATGAGCTGCATAGAGTAATAGTTGCTTGGCTGCGAACTCCACTCGATTATCTGGCATTGCTCGGCGAGCTCTTTCGGGAGAGCGTTTACAAGATATACGGGTTCCGCGTTGCTCGACTCGCCTGAAAAATCACCAGCCACGACCAACGCCAGTTTAGGTGTAGATTCCATATATTCCACTCCATTCATAAACAAAAGGGAAACGTCACCCTTCGACGTTGCATTTTAACGCAAACAAGCCGTCCTTACAATTGACTATATTATATACTTGCTCGCGGCCAGAGTTAGCTAGCTGACAATTTGCCAACAAATTGCTGATAAATTCGTAGAATGTACTGGACTTTCCAACACGTTGTGTTTATCTTATACCAGTTGAAAAATAATAATCTTCAGGAGGAATTTTATGGGATTTATCTCTCAGTTTTTCGCGCAGTGCGCGTCAATGTTTGGAGACCTTATAACATGGCTGGTCAATGTCATAGGACACATGGGCTATCCGGGGATCATCAGCCTGATGTTTTTGGAATCGTCCTTCTTTCCTTTCCCAAGCGAAGTGGTAGTGCCGCCGGCGGGATATTTAGCGTGGAAGGGCGAGATGAATCTAATACTCGTGATCCTGTCAGGTATATTCGGCAGTATCCTTGGCGGACTGTTCAACTATTGGATAGCCGTCAAATGGGGACGCCCGTTCTTTGAAAAATATGGGAAGTATTTTTTCGTGACGCATGAGTCGCTCGACAAGGCGGAAGTGTTCTTCGCCAAGCACGGACACATAAGCACGTTCACCGGAAGGCTGCTCCCTGTCATCCGTCAGTACATCTCGCTCCCCGCCGGGCTCGCTAGAATGCCGCTTGGTTCGTTCTGCACCTATACGGCGCTGGGATCAGGGATATGGGTCGTTGTACTCGCGCTCACTGGCTACTTTCTCGGAAGCAGTCAGGCGCTGATACATCAGGAGATAAAAAAGATATCCTTCATGCTCATCGCGGGATGCGCTGCCCTGATCGTAGTATATATTTGGAGATACAAGAAGAAGAATAAAAAAGACGCATAAACTGTAAAACGCCGCCCTTAAAGGCGGCGTTCATTTTTGATCAGTGCCGTATGCTAGGGTCTCCTGACGTAATCGAATATTTCTTTTACTGTGTCTTCCCCGCCAAAACCGCCTGACTTTGAAATGAGAAGTATGTCGCCGTCAGGGAGGGTCGCTTTGCTTATTACGACGCCGGAGGTTATCTCCCCTATCGGCGCTATCGTCGAACACTTTAGCCTGTTCATTATGCTTACGAGCGTATCGCCGCCAAAGACGGCCAGCACGTCAGGGCGCACTTTCCGCATGGCCTCTGCGGCCATATCGGAGATATTCTCCATCGTCATCTGCCGCTTTTCTTCACGCTCTCCACTGTCAAAATCCATCAGCGTGTCTTTTTCATTTCCTTGGCTGCCCAGCGACTCAATTACAACAATGCCGTCGGATTTCAAACTTTCTTTTACTAAATCGAAGAACTCAGAGTGCTTGCCCTCGCGCCAATAGTTCTCTCCCTGCGTCTGCTCGTCGCTCAAGGATATCACAGGGTAGCCCCGCTCTCTCGCGGCTCTTATCTGGCGCAACGTGATATCGTTGAGACTGCCTGATATCACGAGCAAAGTTCTGTCTTTTCCACCGCGCACGATATGCTCTTTCCCCTTGTCCAACTTCAGCAGTTCCGGCAAGTATTCCGCAAACCCGGCGCATCCGGCGATTGCGCGCGTAGATCTTTCCTTTGACAGGAGTCCGGCAATTTTTGAAAGGTCTTCCTCCGTTTCGGCATCGTGCACGCGAACGGCAGGATACTCTTCGGCTTTGGCGCCGCCCGTCGTGACATGCACGTCGCTCTCTTCCGCTATTATGTTCGGAATATATGAATCGATGACAGGGTCGAACGGATCAGAGCCAAAGACTGAGTCCGAAACCTTTACTCCGTCTATATAGTGCCAGCCGCCGCGCGTGATCCTATGGTTCTTCGGAAACGCGGGAATAAACTCTAGCTGCCTTGTGCCAGCCGCGTCGAGCAGCGCGTGAAGCTCCGCGCCAATATTTCCGCGCAGGGCAGAATCTGTCTTCTTATATATAGAGGGGACTCCCGCTCCGTATGCCGTAACGGCGGCGTTGTATACCTTTCTGTAAGCTGTCGGGGGTTTGTCATGGCGGCTCTCGATGTCGATTACAAACACTTCCGCCTCTTCGTCGATAACAGGCATATTATCGTCGCCTCCGAAGGCGACGGCGGTCGATATGCCCCTCTTGGCGAGCTGTACGCCGGTGTCGAGCGCTCCGGTGAAGTCGTCGGCGATGATCAGCAGCTTGTTCATTGTTTGCCAAACTTTACGTTAGCCATCGTAATGGCCATGTCGATAGCGTCCACAAGGCTCTCCTCGTTCGCGCGTCCCTCGCCCGCCTTGCCGAACGCCGTCCCGTGGTCGACGCTCGTGCGTATCACGGGAAGTCCTATCGTAGAATTGACCCCCGTCATCGACGAGTAAGTGTTCGTCTTGAGGTCGAGCTTGAACCCGCTGAGCTTGAGAGGAATGTGCCCCTGATCGTGGTACATCGCGACAACTATGTCGTATTGACCGCCGAGGGCCTTGACGAAAACTGTGTCTGGCGGCACGGGGCCGTCAACGTTCATCCCCTTCGCGCGGCACCTTTCGATCGCGGGCTTTATAGACATCTCTTCCTCGTCTCCAAAAAGTCCGTTCTCCGAGCAGTGCGCGTTGAGCCCGGCGACCGCGATACGTGGGGCGTCGACGCCAAGCAGGCGCATCGCCTCTTTCGCGAGGTCTATCGCGGCTTCGACGCGCGCGGGGTTCTTGCGGATAATGTCGCAGGCGTCGCGCATCGAGACGTGCGTCGTTACATGGATGACGCGCAGGCTTGGAGACGTCAGCAGCATTCCAAAATCCTTAGTATTGGTGTAGTGGGCGAAAATTTCCGTATGGCCGGAGAAATGATGTCCCGCCATATTGATAGCCTCTTTATTTATCGGACCGGTAACGACCGCGTGAGCTTTGTCGGCCATAGTAAACTCTATCGCCTT
>JAUNSQ010000068.1:0-6200 GCA_030539135.1 Synergistaceae bacterium
TGCTCGCGTGCCTTGTTCTTGAGCATGTCTAAACTTTTGGAGTTTGGATTTTGAGAAGAGAGAGCGGAGTGCTCCTGCACATTTCCAGTTTGCCGGGGCCTTTTTGTGTTGGCGATTGCGGCCTCTCCGCTGAAGCGTTCGCGGACTTCTTGTCTGCGGCGGGGTTTTCACTGTGGCAGATACTTCCTCTGACCCCGACGAGCGAAGCTTTCGGCGACTCGCCTTATAGCAGCCCGTCTGTCTTCGCGGGCAATGTCCGCTATATCAGTCCAGAAAAACTCGTACGGGACGGTTTGTTGAGTGAAGACGACATCATGCTCTGCCGCCGACCGTCATCCCTCCATGCTGACTATGCTTCCGCACTGGGCATCAGGCGAGAACTGCTTATGACGGCATGGCACGCGTTTCTCCGCGACAAAGAGCGCTTTTGTGATATCGCGGCGGGTTACGACAGTTTTTGCCGCAGGGAAAGTTATTGGCTTGAAGACTATGCGCTGTTCTGCGTCCTGAAGGAAAAATTTGGGAATGTATGCTGGAACGAATGGCCTGAAAAATATCGTATTCGTGATAAAGAGGCGATCGCCTTATTCGCCGAAGATGTGTCTAATAAAGATAAGATATCCTTCGAGAAATTCTGCCAATATATATTTATGCGCCATTGGGAATTACTGCGCTCGTACTGCCGCGAAAGGGGTGTCTCTATTATCGGGGATATGCCTATGTTCGCCGCGCTGGACAGCTCCGACGTATGGGCGCATCAGGAACAGTTCGACCTTGACGAAGATGGGAGGCCGAACTGTGTCGCGGGAGTCCCGCCTGATTATTTTAGCCCGACGGGGCAGAGGTGGGGCAATCCCCTTTACAGATGGGACGTCATGGAGCGCCGCGATTTTGAATGGTGGACAAAACGTATGCGCCGCTCATTTGAATGCTTTGACAAAATACGGGTAGACCATTTCAGAGGCTTCTGCGGCTACTGGGCTATTCCGGCGTCCGACGATACGGCGGTCGACGGCGAGTGGCGCCCGGCGCCAGGGAAAAAATTATTTGAAACGCTCTGTGCAAAATTAACGGCGGACAGGGTCAAAAATTCTGTCATTGCGGAAGACCTAGGGATAATAACCAACGACGTGGTAGAGCTTAAAAAATACATGGGCTTTCCCGGCATGGATATTCTCCTGTTTGCGTTTGGATGTGGAATAGCGGATAACCCGTATATTCCGCACAACATCAGCCGCAACTCTGTAATATATACTGGGACTCACGACAATAACACGGTCGCAGGGTGGTGGAGCGGAGAGGCAAGCGACGAGGAGAGGCAAAATTTCAGCGCCTACGTTGGGCGTGCGCCGGAAACGCCTTGCGACGCCGCGTCGCTTATGGCGACTATGGCTTTGACTTCGCGCGCCGATATTGCCGTCATTCCCGTGCAGGACTTGCTTGGACTCGACGCTTCGTGCCGGATGAACGAGCCGGGAAAGACAAAAGATAATTGGCGGTGGAGGATGACAGACGGGCAATTTTGCTCTTTAATTTCCGCCAGCTCTGATATAATTAGCAAGTATGCTTTCCTGAACCGGATCAGCGGCAGGGCATTCAAGTAAAATATACTGGGAGATTTTACTTTGGATTATAATTTTGATGGCAGGTCGTTCAGAAAGGCTGGAAGGGATTACAGAGAATTATTCTTCTTTGCCGTGATGACCGCCGCTATTTTTTTTAAATTCCTTCGCTTAGAGCATATCGTCTTCGGGACGGATATGCCTTTTCTCATACGTCCGGCGGCACTCGCCGCGTCGTTGGCTGTCGTTCTCGTATTTATCGTCCCCGTTTCGCTGCTGTGGAACAGGATCAGACCTTGGGCCGCGTTTTTTGTAGACTTTCTCTTTAACGTGCTCCTGATGACGGATCTCATGCACATGCGCTATTATTCGGACCTCTTTACGCTCGCTAACATGGGGCTTTCGACGCAGGTAGGAGCGATCTCTGAATCGGTATTCGCTCTGTTTTCATTGTCGGATATCTTTTTCTTCCTCGATTTTCCGATATTGGCGGGCTATCTTGTGGCGGCCAAAAAAATATCTGTAAAGCCGTTCTTTAAAACTATCACGCTTAACAGGCTCGCTCTCTCGATCCTAACTGTTGCCTTTGCCTCATCTGTCGTCTGCTGGCATATATACTCGTATAACAAAAGGGTTCCTGGCGTGCTTGCCTGCCCGTGGGATAAACCCGCTATATGCGTTAATATTGGTGCTCTGACGTATCATGTCGTCGACGCCCGCAACACATTGAAAGACAAAGTATTCAAGGAAGACCTGCCTGAGGGTAAGACCGAGGAGATAGCGCAGTGGTTCGCGGACCGCGCGGCTGTGTCGTCTGATGTCAGGCCTAAGTTTTTCGGAACTGCGAAGGGCAGGAACCTCATTATGATCCAAGTCGAATCGCTCCAGCATTTTGTGCCTGGACTCAGAGTAAACGGCGCTGAAGTCACGCCGAACCTCAACCGTTTCCTTAAAGAATCCGTGCTCTTCTCGCGTGTCTACAACCAAACGGCCCTCGGCAACAGCTCTGACTCCGAGCTGCTGGTGAACGCGGGACTATTCCCGTCGCCGTCCGGCGTGGCTTACGTCCGTTTCGCTGGGAACCACTACGAGGCTCTGCCGAAGCTGCTCGCGGACAACGGCTATTCGACGCTTGCTCTGCACGGGGATAGACCAGGCTTCTGGAACAGGGATCACATGTATCCAGCGCTTGGTTTTCAGCGTTTTGTGAGCCGAATGGAGCTGAACGACAGCGATATCGTGGGAATGGGCATCAGCGACAGAAGTTTCTTCAAGCAGGCTGTCAAGATACTCGCGAAAGAGCCTAGACCCTTTTATGCGTTCTTAGTCACATTGTCCAGCCATTACCCGTTTGACTTTCCTGAGCTGCTTTCGCGCTCTGATTTGAAAACAGGTAAGTTGGAAGGGCTGCTCATCGGCAACTACCTTAAATCGATGCGTTATTTTGACAGCCAGTTTGGAATGTTTATCAAAGAGCTAAAAGCGAATGGGCTTGCCGATTCGTCTGTCATCATGGTCTACGGCGACCACACTGCTATCCCTGAATGGGACAGATCGGAGCTTGAAAAGACTCTCGGGCGTGATTTGAAACAGAAATACGTGTGGCGCGACATGCTCAAAGTCCCGCTGATCATTAGGTTCCCCGGTGGAAAAGCTGTATATGAGGACAAGAAAACTCCATCCGGCCTTGTAGACGTGCCTAAGACCGCCGCCAACCTCCTTGGATTTGACTATGATATGGGATTTGGCCGCAACATCTTCGCGCCTTATAAGGGCGAGCCCGTAGTGTTCCGCAGCGGTTCGTACATAACTGGCAATGTCTTCGTTGACCAGTCGTCTCAGACGGCCGTAAACCTGCGAAGCGGAAAAAATTACAATTACGGCGATTTCGCCGTCAGGACCGAAAATGTAAACAAACAATTGGAATACAACGACGCGATATTTACCCATGACCTGATCGGACGGATAATGGAAATCAACGGAACTGGAAAGCGAAGATGAAAATATCAAGCGATATCGAAAAGCTATTTGGTAAAAACGAACTCAACCTCGTGGCCGTTGTCGCCCTTTTCACGACACTGAAGTTCTTTACGGTGGATTATCGTATCGCGGACGTATTGAACTGGGCGACTTTTGGAAGCCACAGTCTCCATGTTATCCGCCATGGGCTCAGGGCGGCGGCCGTGCTGCTGCCGTCGTTTGCTGCGGTCGTATGCGTTATGGTTCCAGTGTCGCTGGCTCCGCGGCGTTGGCGCGGGTGGCTCGTCGCTTCAATAAGCGTTCTTTTTTCTGTCCTTGTGGTGACGGATACGCTTTTCATCAGATACTACAGCGATATCTTTATCTTTCATGACATAATGCTCGTTCCTCAGACGGGCCTTATCGTAAAATCTATATGGTCGCTTCTCAAACCGTGGGACTTCCTGCTCTTTGCGGATATCCCGCTTGCGTGGTTCCTGTTGAAGAAGAAGCATGTCCAGCTTAGCTTCGCCCGCGTTACCGCGAGGCGAGTCGCGTTCTCTATGTTTGTCCTGTTTATCGCTGTTTCTATACAGCTTGTGACTCTATGCCGCCTCCAATACTGCCGCCCTAAGATAATCAACGCGATGTACGACCGTCTCTCAGTCTGCGCGTGGGTGAGCACGTCCTCGTTCCATTGGGGCGACGTCATCATGCTTGGCGTTCGCGCGTTGAAACCAAGCTATGTCCCGCCGGAGAAAATACACGAGATAAAGGTCTGGCTCACGAACAGCTCCGAGCGGAGCGCCAGCGCCCCCGCGAAAGACATGAACCTTATCTACGTCCAATGTGAAGCTTTGCAGTATTTTGTCGTGGGGCTGGAGGTCGATGGGGTAGAGATAACGCCGCACCTTAACAAATTCAGCAAAGAATGCCTGTATTTTACCCGCGCATGGGATCAGACGGCCGGGGGGCAGAGCTCCGACGCCGAGTTCATGGCCAACACGAGCATGTATCCTGCCGCGTCGGGCGCGGCCTATACCCGTTTCGCGAACAACACATACAATTCCATCGCGCGCGTACTCAGAAAACGCGGCTACACCGCGGTATCCGTCCAAGGGACGGCAAGCGCGTTCTGGAACTGCCACAGGATGCATCCTAAGTTGAAGTTCAACAAGCAATACAGCAGCAACACATATCCGAATGAAGAGCGTATCGGGCTTGGACTCAGCGACAAAGAGATATTCAAGAACGCGGTAAACATATTCAGACGGTCCAACAAGCCGTTCTTTGGCTTCATAATAACTCTGAGCGGCCACCACCCGTATGATTTCGAGGGGCTCGACGACGGCAGCCTTGTCCTCCCTCCGAAGATGAAGGACACGATGGTCGGGAATTATCTTATAGCGATGCATTACTTTGACAAACAGTTCGGCGCGTTTATAAACGACCTTAGAAGGTATGGGCTGCTGGACAAGAGCTTGATAGTCCTCTACGGCGACCACCCAGCGCTGCCTATCGCGTACAAAAAAGACATGTCCCTGCTTCTCGGCAATAACCTTGACACGCCGCTGGACTGGAAGAAAACGCGCCGCGTGCCCCTCATGTTCAGGATACCGTCTAAGGTCTCGTCCGCACATGTGGACGAGACGGACACTGGGCAGATGGACATACTCCCGACGACGGCCGGGCTGATGGGCGTAAAATTTAACACCGCGTTTGGGAAAGATTTACTTGCCCAAGATGTCTCGCGCCCTGTGATTTTCCGAAACGGTTCGTACATTTACAAGGGGACGCTCGTCGACCCTGGGGCGCTTGCGGCTACGGACATGGCGACCGGTGAGAAGCTGGACTACGCGGCTTTTGACAAAATTACGGAGGAGACGGAACGCAGCCTTGCTTACAGCGATTTGATATTAGAAAAGGATCTTATAAAAGATATTACGAAACATTAGATAAATGTTATTGAATTTGGTGTCGTCTCAATGTATCATACCTGCATCAGAGATGTGAAAGGCCGTTTTTTTCGATTATTATGGAGGAATTATTATCATGAAAGAGATGTTTTCCGATACAGATCTATTCTACTGGCTGATATGGTGGGGATGGTGGATAGTGCAGTTCATCCTCTACATGTTGCTGGGGCTTCTTATGTGCGACGGCATATATCAGATAATCGTCGCCATCAGGGGGTTCTGGAGTCAGAAGGAAATGCCTCCCGCAAAGAGATACCGCAAGTTTGTCGTGCTTGTCCCCGCGCACAACGAAGCCCAGGTCATAGCTCCGCTCCTTGACAGTCTCGCGGCTCAGAACTATCCGAAGAACTGCTACAAGGTCTACGTCTCGTGCGACAACTGTACGGACAACACCGCGGACATAGTCGAGGAGCATGGCGCTGTCGCGCTCAGACGCTTTGACGACGAGCATAACGGCAAGACGTGGAACGTGAGATGGGCTCTGACTCAGATACCGCTCGCCGAATCCGACGCGCTCACAATGTTCGACGCGGACAACCTCGCCGATAAGAACTTCCTCTTCAACATGAACAACTATATGGAGCTGCACCCCGAGGCCGAGGCCATACAGGGCGTGCTTGACGTAAAGAACCCAGACGATAACTGGCTCACGCGCTCTTACGCGCTGGCCTACTGGTTCTCAAACAGGTTCTGGCAGCTTGCG
>JAUNSQ010000068.1:6210-8324 GCA_030539135.1 Synergistaceae bacterium
ACGGGGCTTGTCATTCGCGCCGCGACGCTTGAACGTATAGGCTGGAACCTCGAAAGCCTCACGGAAGATCTCGAAATGTCCACGCGCCTGATACTATCCGGCAGCAAGGTCAACTGGAACGACGCGGCTGTCATCTACGACGAAAAGCCGCAGGACATGGCGATATCCGTTCGTCAGCGTACACGCTGGATGCAGGGCCATTACTGGGTTTTCTGGCATTACGGGATGTCAGCGTTCAAGAGTTTCTTAGTCACGCGGAAGCTCCAATACCTTGACCTCTTCCTCTACCTGCTGGCCCCCGCGAAGTCATGCCTCGGCATACTAATTATGTTCGCAGGAATGGCCTATACCTTGATAAACAACATGATCCTCTTCCCGACCATCTCAGACAAGACGCCGCAGACGATGGTAGATTGGGGGCTGTTCTTCGGAATGCCAGTCATACTTATCGTCGCTTTCTGCCTTATCTGCGTAATAGTTGGGCCTTCGATGCACGAGAAGAAGTTCACGCTTAGATATGTAAAAGATACTTTCGCCTACTTCTGGTTCGGCCTGACGTGGATCCCGATACTCTTCAAGGCCGCCGCGCTCGCCAAGGACCAGAGCACATGGGTCAAGACGGAACACACAAGGAACATCGCCATAGATAATCTCGACAAGTGATTTGAAATAATTTTCTATGCTATATATACATAAAAGAGCCTTTCCGGCGTCTCATGCTGGAAAGGCCCTTCGCGTTATATGGGGTAAATTATATCTATCCGACCGAGCTGTTCAGCTTAGCCTCTTCACACCAAGAATGACCATAAACAGATCGCATACATTCATGCAACAGTTCTTTGACGATAAGCTGTTTGCTGTCTGTCATCCTTGGGTAATATTTATTTAATTTGTCCGCCAACGGGCCAAGAAGCGACAGAACGTCGTCGTCTTCAATGTCGATGGGCGTGCTGACGGTCTTCGGGGGTTCGGACTCTTTCTGAGGATGGGTTTCTTCTAGGCAGAGCAATTCTCCGAGTGAAATTTTGTATATCTCAGCTAATTTGACAAGGTCGCCGATGCGCGGCTCATGCTCGCCGTTCTCATATCTGGACAGGGTAACTACACTGATCTTCAAGGCGTCCGCCGCTTCTTTCTGCGTCATCTTCGCGCGTATTCTAGCGTACTTCAAAGATTCAAATTTTGCCACGTGCCACGCCTCCTATCCAAACCTTTTGTAATCTAACCAAATAGTCGACGCCGCACAAGGGGCAATATATTAGTAAAAATGTAATAATACGATATTACATAATTGCATACATTG
This sequence comes from Synergistaceae bacterium, assembly GCA_030539135.1. Lineage (GTDB taxonomy): Bacteria > Synergistota > Synergistia > Synergistales > Synergistaceae > JAUNSQ01. Next base: position 7,514 of record JAUNSQ010000068.1, read on the forward strand.
CTTGACATATCTAAAAATATAGTTTATATAAACTAATATTAATATTTTCAATAGATTAAACAGCATGAATTTAATATCAACGGATTAAGGGAGTGGATATTTGTGTCCAAGTCAGGCAGTCCAAAGTATGGATACGCGATAGTATTTATAATGACGGCGCTCACCTGCCTGTTCCCGCTCTGCGCGGGCACGGCGCGGGCGACGGAATACACGAGCACAATCATTGTCAACGGCACGTCGTTTGACCTCAACGAGGGCGACCGTGTGACCATAACGTCGCTTGACAACGGCGTTGTGGTCAAGGACGGCGGGTACTTGAGATCCACAAGCGCGGACATTACGATTCGCGGCGGCAATACTACCACAAATGTCAATGCGGGCATCAAGGTATCGACGCTTGTTGGCAATTTGTATTCCTCCGCAGACATCATAAACACAAATATTGTTGTCTCCGGTGACGGGACGCAGAACTACGGGGCAGGGATATATGTCCTAGACTCGACCGGCGATGGAACGGCACCGTCCGAAACCGAGGCTCGCGTCAGCGGCGGCTCAATTACCGCGAATAATTCTTTCTCTCAGGGGATTATTATAGAAAAAGCGTCAGCCGACATCAGTGACATCGCCATATCAGTCTCGGGGGACAGCGTTAGAGCCATCGAGGTGAACGGACCAAGCGGCGTGTCTGTTGACTACGGTAGCAACGTCACTGTCACCAACACAACGATAAACGTCAAAGGCAAGGATACCGCGACAAATTTGACGGTAGCGATCAGCTCCTCTGTCCTCCGCTCTATTTTCGCGCGGCGTT
>JAUNSQ010000069.1 GCA_030539135.1 Synergistaceae bacterium
CTTGTCTATGATAAGGACATAGCCGATGCCGAGGTTGAACACCTTACGCATTTCGTCTTCGTCGATGCCCGCGCTCTGGATAAGGTCAAATATTTTTGGTCTTGTCCACGAAGAGAAGTCGATATCCAAATCAAGTCCATTTGGGATGACGCGGATGACGTTGCCGTACATTCCTCCGCCTGTTATATGCGCCATGCCGTGTATCCTGCCGGTTTTCGCCGCAGCGATCGCGGCTTTGACATACAGCTTTGTCGGTTTCATTACCGCGACGCCTACGGTCTCATCCCATCCGTCTGGCGTGGACGCGAGGTCTATGTCCAGTCCGTTAAGACCGAGCGCGCTGCGGACTAAGCTGTAACCGTTGCTGTGGACGCCGGAGCTGGCGAGCCCGATGATAATGTCGCCCTCTTTAATAGCGCTGCCGTCAATTATCTTGTCTTCATCGACGATGCCTACGGAAAATCCAGCGAGGTCGAACCCTTCCGCGTCGTAAACTCCGGGCATTTCCGCTGTCTCGCCACCTAGGAGGGTGCAGAGGCTTTCTTCGCAGGCGTCGATCACGCCCTCTATTATCTCTTTGAAGACTTTTTCATTGAGGTGTCCGCAGGAGGCATAGTCCAAGAAGAACAGCGGTTTGGCTCCGCCAGTGACAAGGTCGTTGACGTTCATCGCAACAAGGTCTTGCCCCAGTCCGCGGTAAATGCCAGTGGCTTTCGCAAGTTCGAGCTTCGTTCCAACACCGTCGCAGCACGCGGCGAGGCATTGGCCTCCGCCGATGCGATAAAGTCCCGCAAAGCCGCCGACTCCGCCGACTGAGTTAGGATCTTTTGGACGGCTCTTCAAAAGTCCTTTGATAGTCTCTATCCAAGCGTCGCCACCTGAAATGCTAACGCCGGATTTCTCGTAACTGAGTTTTCCGCTCATGTTCGCAACCTCTTTAAGAATTATTCTCAGGCAGGTATTTGCCTGTAAAACATGCTGTGCAGAGCTGATCTTCTGGGAGCCCTATCGCCTCGACAAGGTCTTCTTCGGAAAGATAGCTCAGAGAATCCGCGCCGATATTCTTGCGCAGTTCTTCGATCGACATCTTGACGGCGGCCAGAGTACCTTCTTTTCTTGTATCTATGCCATATTTGCACGGGTGGAGGACAGGGGGCGAGGCCACCCGCAAGTGTACCTCGCTGGCACCCGCGTTTCTTATCATAGAGATGATGCGCTGAGCAGTCGTCCCTCTGACGATAGAGTCGTCGATGATGACGGCCTTCTTATCCATGAAAACGTCGGATATAGGATTAAGTTTTATCTTTACTCCGAGTTCTCGAACCTTTTGCGTCGGTTGAATAAATGTGCGTCCTACGTAGCGGTTTCTCACGACCGCCATCTCAAACGGTATCTCCGATCTCTGCGCGTAACCAATGGCGGCGATAGTGCCGCTGTCCGGCATACCGGCCGCGATATCCGCGTCTGAAGCTGGCGATTTCTCTGCCAGTAGCCTGCCCATCTTCTTACGGGCTTCATAGACTGAGCATCCGTCGATGATGCTGTCGGGACGCGCAGTGTAAACGTATTCGAACGAGCAGTGCATGCAACGGTTGCAATGTTTGTCAGGGGCCATCCTGAGACTTCTCGGCCCCTTAGAATCTATTACCAATATTTCTCCAGGCTCAACGTCTCGCAGCAGTTTTGCCCCGACGATATCAAGAGCGCAGGACTCTGACGCTACATAGTATGTTCCGTCCGCCTTTCCTATGACGAGAGGCTTGAACCCCCATGGATCGCGGGCCGCGACGAGCATATCCTCGAGGAGCACGACAGCGGCGCACGAGCCTTCAAGATATCTCAGTGCGTCCACAAGGGCGTCCAGAGGCTGCATGTGAGCCTTCTGAGCCATGAGGTGCAGGAGCGCCTCCGAATCCGTGGAGGAATGGAAGATAGCTCCGCGCTGCTCAAGTTGTTTGCTAAGTTCTTTTAAATTTGTGATATATCCATCGTGAGATATCGCGACAGGGCCGCGCGCGTAATTGGCCCCTATCGGCAAGATGTTCTGCGTCTGGGTTGGGTCGGTGGGTACGTAACGAACGTGTCCAATAGCGCTCGACGCGGATTTGCCCGACAATTTTTGTTGGTCTATCGCATTATGCAGCAGGCCTAGCCCTTTAGCGGCGGCTATGCGTCCGTTCTCGACCCATGAAATCCCGGCTGACTCCTGACCTCTGTGCTGCAGCGCGTACAGTCCGAGATATACTTCTTCAAGTACCGTTCTGCCAGATGTACTGTATGCTCCGAAAACTCCGCTCATCGTTGGCTACGCTGAAATTTTCTTCCAAATTTCTTCATACGCGCCGAGGACATTGCCGAGGTCTTTGCGGAAACGGTCTTTATCGAGACGGTCTCCGGTCGAGCTGTCCCAGAAGCGGCATGTATCAGGAGAGATCTCATCCGCAAGCATAAGGTTGCCCTTAGAGTCTTTGCCGAACTCAAGTTTGAAATCAACAAGTGTGACGCCGCGCGCGGCAAAGTATTCTTTGAGTATCTCGTCTACTTTGATGGAGATGGCCCTGATTTTAGCGACTTCCTCTTCCGTCGCCCATCCTAGGAGTATCGCGTGGTCGTCGTTGATAAGCGGGTCGCCTAGTTCGTCGTTCTTATAGCTGAACTCTATCATAGGACGCACGAGGACCATGCCCTCTTTGACGCCGAGGCGTTTGCAGAGGGAGCCTGTAGTAATGTTGCGCACGATGACTTCGAGGGGCACTATCTGGACTCGCTTTACGAGCTGGTGGATATCGTCGAGCTGGCGCACGAAATGAGATTCAACGCCCTTTGACGCGAGGTATTCAAAAAGTTTGGTCGATATCTTGTTGTTTAGTTCGCCCTTGCCGCCCATCGTTGCTTTCTTTACGCCGTTAAATGCAGTGAAGCTGTCCTTGTATTCAACGATAACGAGATCCGGGTCTTCTGTTGTGTAAAGCCTTTTCGCTTTGCCTTCGTAGATAAAATCTTTCTTTTCCATAATGTTTCCCCCTGTGTGTTTGTGAATTTGTTTATCAATATTTCTATGCCCGATGTCAGACTTCGAGCAAATTTTCGTACTCTTCGTTTTCTAAGTAACTTCCGTCGAAACACGCCATGCAAAGCTCTTCGCGTGGAAGCCCTATAGCTTCTGCCAGTTCGTCACATGTCAGATATGTCAGCGAATCGGCGCCTATCGATTTACATAATGTCTGCCTGTCCATCTGCGCGGCGGCCAGTTCATCTGAAGTCGGCGTGTCTATCCCGTAATAGCATGGAAAGCATACGGGCGGCGAGGCTATGCGCATGTGTACCTTCTTAGCTCCGCTCTCGCGTATCATTGAGACTATACGTCCAGCCGTCGTGCCTCTGACAAGCGAGTCGTCAACAATGACGGCCTCCTTGTCCTGGAATATTCCAGGCTGAGGGTTGAGCTTTATCTTTACGCCGGCGTCACGAACGCGCTGAGTGGGTTGGATGAATGTACGGCCGATATAGCGGTTTCTAACGACGCCGGATTCGATTGGCATCTTTGTTTTCTGAGCAAGGCCTAACGCGGCCAAAGTCCCGCTGTCCGGCATTCCAGCAACGATCGCGTCCTGCGGAATGTCTCCCTTGTCAAGCAGCGCTCCGAGATTTTTTCTGGCGTTGTAGACGGAATGCCCGTCAATAACACTGTCGGGGCGAGCAAAGTAAACATATTCAAACGAGCAGTGACGTTTACGATGAGCCTCCGCCGAAGGAAGCGTCTGCGAGATTATCCCGCGCTTGTCAATAATGAGTACTTCACCTGGGGCTACGTCTCGGATGAGTTTAGCGCCGAGAAGGTCAAGAGCGCAGGATTCGGAGGAGATGTAAATAGTGTCGTCTTTCTGCCCTATGACGAGCGGGCGAAATCCCCATGGATCGCGCGCCGCGATAAGGCTGCCCTCAATAAGTACAACGAGGCTGTATGCTCCGCGAAGTTTTACGAGAGCGTTCTCTAGCGCTTCGAGCTGGACGGTGTTTGGCTGATGCGCCATAAGCTGAAGTATCGTCTCAGTGTCCGCGGATGTGTGGAATATCGCGCCGCGGTTCTCAAGGTAGCTGGCAAGCCCGTGAAAATTTGTGAGGTTGCCGTTATGGGCTATAGCTACTGGCCCCTGTGCGTAATTCGCAGAGAGGGGCTGGCAGTTCTCCGAAGATGTCCCGCCTGCCGTGGCGTAGCGTACATGGCCGATAGCGGCGTTTGTATCTATCGTTGCAAGTTCGTTCTGGTTAAGAGCCTCATGTACGAGCCCGGTGCCGTTCTTAATAGATACGGAACCGTTGTTTATCCACGCGATGCCCGCTGAAAGCTGACCGCGGTGCTGCAGAGCATACAGTCCGAGATACACATCTTCTAGTACCGGTTTGCCGCTTTGGCTGTATGCTCCGAATATCCCGCACATCTTATTTGGCTTCTCCTAAAAATGTCTTCTTCAGTTGGGCGAGACGGACTTCGAGTATATTATTCCATTTGTACATGTCTCCACCCGCCTTGCCTATTTTTCTGCATGGGAAGCCAGACCAGAGTTTTTCAAACTCCGCCGCTTTGTCCTGAGGGACGGAATAGACAGCGCGCGTTCCGCCTTCTGAGAATAGTAGCGATTCGACAGTTGACTCCGGCGCAAGCGTTATATCCATCCCGATATTAGAAGCGATGGCCTCGCTTGCGAGGGTCACGGCAATTCCGCCCCCAGCCACCACGCGGCCGGAAGAGGCCAGATGCGAATGGGCCGTCTTGCGAGCAAGCTCTCTGAAATCTTTTTCTGCCTTATAGTCAGGCTCGACTGTCTTGCCGAGCGGAACTCCATCCTTCATACTCTGATATCTGGAAGCTCCCATCGAGCCCTCGATCTTGCCGACAAGATAGATAAGGTCGTCCTTCTGTGTCCTTCCGGCAAAGAGTATATCGTCTCTGTTTACTGCGAGCCCCGCCGTTACTACCAGCGGAGTGGGGTAGATGCGGCCGCTTGCAGTTTCGTTGTAGAGGCTTACGTTCCCAGAAACTACGGGGCAGTCAAGCTCTCTGCATGTATCGGCAAGTCCGCGTATTGACTGCTGGAGTTCATAGAATTTTTCGGGTACTTCCGGCGACGCGAAGTTAAGGCAGTTTGTCATGCCAAGCGTGTCAGCGCCGGAGAGCCAAAGCCCGCGCAGCGAAAGCGCCATGGTCTCGCATGCTCCTGTGTACGGGTCCGTCCAACACTTACATGGCTCCGCCTCCATCGTCAGCAGACATGCCCTATGTGTGTCGGGCACTTCGACCGCTGCGACTGGTTCGCCGTTTCCGGCTATCGTATGCAGCTGTACCATTGAATCGTACTGATCCCATATTTCATGTTTGCTGCGTCCGTTGGCGCATCCGATAAGCGCTAGCAGGTCGTTTGCGGGGTCATTTGTCGTCAGCGTAGAAAGTTTTATATTCTGACGCTGCGGCATATCGGAGGGGACTTCCGACGGCCAGAAGACTTCTGGCGTGTCGCCGAGGATGCTCACAGGGATATCCGCCTCGAGCACGTCTCCGTTGTAGACTTTGTAGCGATGGTTGTCGGTTATCGTTCCGACCACCGCGCAGTCAAGGTCATAATGCTTCGCCATAGCAAACACAGGGTCAAGTTTTTCCTTCTCGACGATGAGAAGCATACGCTCCTGAGATTCGGAGAGGAATATCTCCCAAGGCAGCATATCTTTCTCGCGGAGGGGTATCTGTTTTACTTGGATGTCTATGCCGCATCCGCTCTTGTGAGCGATCTCGCTTGACGATGAGAGTATGCCCGCCGCTCCCATATCCTGCATGGAGGCGATAAGTTTTTGTTCGAGAAGGTCGAGGCAGCATTCGATTAAAAGTTTTTCTTCAAATGGGTCGCCTATCTGTATCTGAGGTTTGCTTGCGCGCGAGTCCTCGTCGAGTTCGCGCGAAGCGAAAGAAGCTCCGGCGATACCGTCTCGTCCCGTCTTGGAGCCGAGAAGTACCGCTAAGTCTCCGGCCTTTGCCGTCTGGGAGCTCGCCATTTTGTCCAGCCTTACAAATCCCGCGCTGAAAGCATTGACAAGCGGGTTGCCGTTATAGCTTGGCGAATAGAAAGTCTTGCCGCCGACAATAGGCACGCCGACCGCGTTGCCGTACGCCCCTATACCCTCGACGATGCCTTTTGCTAAGTTCTGTGTCTTTATCGAATCAGGATCGCCAAAGAAAAGGCCGTCCATCGATACGGACGGACGCGCTCCCATGGCTATGATATCCCTTATGATCCCGCCTACGCCAGTCGCCGCGCCCTGAAACGGAGCAACCGCCGACGGATGGTTGTGGCTCTCGACTTTGAACGCAAATCCCCAGCCTTCGCCCATATCGACGACTCCAGCGTTTTCGCCCTGTCCCTGAAGCACATATTTCCCCTTCGATGGATATGTTTTCAGCAACGGGCGCGTCGATTTATAACTGCAATGTTCGGACCACATGACGCCTATAAGTTCAAGTTCTAGTCCATTGGGCTCGCGTCCAAGGATTTCGATAATACGTTTATACTCTGATTCTGAAAGGCCGACCTCACGAAATCCCATTAGAGCGCACCTCTTTCGTTAAAAGCTTTTTCGATTGATTTCCAGAATTTATCTCCGCCGCTTCCTCCATTCAAATGTCCGAAGGTAGAGCGTTCTGGGTGCGGCATAAGCCCGAGGATATTGCCGCGTTCGTTGCAAATGCCAGCGATGCCGTTCAAGGCGCCGTTGGGCGCGTACTTGGCCCCCGCGTCGCCAGTTTGTGGATCAGCGTATCTAAATACGACTTGCTTCGCGTCCTCAAGCTCTTTAAGCTCGTCCGGCGGGAGGAAGAAAAGCCCCTCGTGGTGCGCGATAGGATACTGGACGATATCGCCTACCTTGAATGAGGAGGTGAACATGTTATCAGTTTGTTCGACGCGGAGATAAGATCTCTTGCATATAAATGTCAGCGAAGTGTTTGCGATAAGCGCGCCGGGAAGAAGGTGGGCCTCCGTGAGCGTCTGAAATCCGTTGCATATCCCGAGAAGGAGTTTGCCTTCCGCCGCGTGCTTCTTTACCGCGTCCATGATAGGCGAGCGAGCCGCCATCGCGCCGGAGCGCAGATAGTCTCCGTATGAAAAACCGCCAGGTAATATCACTAAGTCCGTGTCATCGGCGAATTTAGTATTCTCGTGCCAGACCATGTCGACCTGCGTCTGTAATGTTTCGGTGACCGCGCGCTGTACATCGCGGTCGCAATTACTTCCTGGAAAGACTACGACTGCGGTCTTCATTTCACTGCTTCCTTGACTGTAATCGCGAAAGTTTCTATAAGTTCGTTGGCCAGAAGGTCTTCGCACATAGATTTGACGGATTTTTCCGCAGACGCCGCATCAGCGGCTTCTAATTTCATTCTGACGATACGTCCGACTCTGACTTCGTCTATTCCAGAATAACCAAGGTGTGTGAGAGTTTTCTGCACGGCTTTGCCCTGTGTATCTAGGACGCCCTCGCGTGGTGTGATTAGAACTTCAGCGTGAAAAAGCATAAAAGATGCCTCCCAGAAAGATTTTAGGTGTGTGACAACAGATAATTGTCCACCAAGATGTTTATAATATATATTGATACTATTTAAATGTCAATGAAACATTCACGATCAAAATACAATTTGCAGGCGCAAAAATTAACGCGGATTAATATGCGTCATGCTGTGTTTGGCTGTGAATACAATGAAAATATTGTTTGTTGATATTTATAATTGTTTTAAGTATTTGCATAAGGATATATATGTGCTAAAATTCACTTGTACAGAGGCGAGCTGAAAGGTAAATTTCTGACGGCAAGCGTGCGTAAAAATAACGTGCTGAATCGACGATGATCATTTCGGAGTCACAAGGCGTATACAATAGCGGAACATTTGTATCGTTATGCCTTTCGTCGATTTGACGGAAGGCATTTTTTATTTAGAAAGGATGTCCTGATGGATAACAGGGAAAGAATTGAACTTCTAAAGGCCAATCAAGGTTTATCGCGTGACGGGCTGCTTAAACTCATCTCTACGTACGGCGAGTCCGATAGAGTTTATGCCGCCGAACTGGCAAGAGAGACGGCTGTCTCAGTCTATGGCAGGAAGATATTTTTTCGCGGGCTTATCGAGCTTACAAATTATTGCCGCAACAATTGT
>JAUNSQ010000199.1 GCA_030539135.1 Synergistaceae bacterium
TCGTTATCGCCGACCCTCTGTATAAGCCGGCCGCGCTCAGGAACGGTTTTTGCCATTTTATTCCGCTTCCTCACGAAGGTTACTCTGGAAGGATATGGCGAAAAGATATTCCAATATTTATCGGGAAAAGTTTTAATGAATGGTTTGAAAGCGAGATGACGAAATGAAAAAAGTGGGTTTTCTCATAACTTTAAGCGTGATAATTGTCACCGCGGGATTATTATATGTGTGGCATGGGGCCTCCGACACGCAGCGCGTATCCTCCGCTAAGACGGAGCGTGCAGAGACTTTTACCGTCGTCGACCACCTCGGCAACAAAGTCGAAGTCCCAAAGAAAATCGAAAGAGTGGCAGTGGCAGCGATATATCCATTTCCATCAGTCTTGACCGTTTTCCTTGGGTCAGCCAAAAAAATAGTCGGAATGTCGCCGTTTTCGATGACCGCAGCTAAGGCTGGGCTCTTGGGAGAGATATTCCCCGAGATACTTAATGCTAAGACAGATTTTACATCGGGGACTGATTTAAATATCGAAGAACTGCTTAAACTTAAACCTGACGTTGTCTTCTATTATGCGGGGAACGCCGAATGGACTAAAATGCTCAAGAACGCTGGCATACCGGGTATCGCGGTAGCGTCGAACGAATGGAACTGCGACGTCATGCGTACTTACGACGAGTGGATATCGCTTCTCAGCAAGGTGTTCCCCGAAGACGACAAGGCGAAGCAGGTCTCAGAATACAGCAAAAAAGTATATAACGATATTCAGAAAAAAGTCGTGAACATAAAAGGATCCGAGAAGAAGAAAATCCTCTTCTTATTCCAGTATGACGATCAGAAGATCATAACGTCAGGAAGGACGTTTTTCGGTCAGTCATGGTGTGACGCAGTTGGGGGAAAGAACGTCGCCGAGGAGATAGAGGTGTATAACGCGAAAATCACTATGGAGCAGGTCTATGCGTGGAACCCCGACGTGATTTTCATCACCAACTTTACACCGGCAATGCCGGACGACCTCTATGACAACAAGATAGCCGGGCATAACTGGAGCAACGTGAACGCCGTCAAGAACAAAGCCGTCTATAAAATGCCGCTTGGTTCGTACAGGAGCTTTACGCCTGGCGCGGATACCCCTGTGACCATGATGTGGATGGCGCAAAAGGTATATCCAAAACTGTTTGCCGATATCAACATTGAGAAGGAAGTTAAGGATTACTATGGCAAGTTATATGGCGTGAAACTTACAGACAAGCAGATAAAGCGCATGTATAACCAGAACAGCGGATCCGCGCAGGGATTTAAGCAGTGATAGGTTAGCAGTATGAATGGTTTGAAGAGAAATGACGTTATTTGGACTTTCTCGATCGCGGCAGCTATCATAGCGGCTTCCGCAGCCGCTGTGACGATGGGACGTTACGATATCAGCTTCACGGAACTTGGAGCCGTGTTCCTGCCGGGGCTGTTCCCTGATGTTGAGGTCACTCAGACGATGCGCGACGTTATATTCAATATAAGAATACCCCGAGTGCTGCTCGCTCTTCTAGCTGGCGCGGGCCTTGCCGCAGCAGGGGGGGCTTTTCAGGCGATATTTTCAAACCCGCTTGCCACTCCGGACACGCTTGGTGTTGCTACGGGCGCTTCATTTGGAGCCGTTTTCGGCATATTGTTTGGAATGCCTTCCATCATGGTACAGATATCCGCTCTGGTCTTTGGTCTCGCGGCAGTCTGCCTAGTATATTGTGTGAGCCGTTCGAGAGGTTCTTCGTCGATAATAATGATGATACTGGCGGGCATGGTCGTTGGCGCGCTGTTTTCGGCGCTGGTTTCGCTTGTTAAATTTATGGCCGACCCGCAGGATGTGCTCCCGGCTATTACGTTTTGGCTCATGGGGAGCCTGTCCTCCGCTACGAAGAACACGCTGGCCGTCGGTTCTCCTATGATAATTGCGGGGATAGCCGTTATATACGCCCTTCGCTGGAAACTCAACGCTATGTCGCTGAGCGAAGAAGAGGCCGCTTCTCTTGGAATATCCGTAAAAAAGATGCGTGTTATGATTGTTGCCGCCGCGGCGATGATAACGGCCTCGATAGTTTCGATGTGCGGACTCATAGGCTGGGTCGGCCTG
>JAUNSQ010000200.1 GCA_030539135.1 Synergistaceae bacterium
GTAGCCGACCAGCACGCTGGAGACGAGGGCATAGTCGCGCCGTTCTTAGGACATGATACGGGGACGGTAAGAGGCCCAGCGGTGCTCGCGTACCTCACGGGCGCGGAGATACTTCCGATGCAGGCGATAAGGCTCGCCCCTTTTAAGTTTAAGGTCATCGTCGACGAGCCGATTAAGTGGACGAAGGGCCCGAACAGGGACGACACGATACGTGACGTGACGATATTATGTAATCAGGCTCTCGAAAAAATGATACTGCGGTGCCCGGGTCAGTGGCTCTGGCAGCACCGCAGGTTCCGCGAGGCTCTGGGGGATTAGCCTTTCTTGACTTGCAAGGACGGGTCGTCACAGACGAGAGTCCCAGCTATAGCGAAATTTTCGTTCTTCATCTCATTGATGATTATGCGAACCGCGGCGGGCTTTACCTCCATCGTCTCGCAGACAAGTTCCGTCATTTGAGCTACAAGCCTGCGTTTCTGGTCGAGAGTGCGTCCTTCTTTGATGTTGACGGTTATTATTGGCATTTTATAAGCTCCTTCCTATTTGCTTTGGAGGTCTCTATATATGTCTGATACGATATTATATTATTTTGCGGTTTTCTGCTATGGGGCAGTGATGGGTTCCTTTATAAACGCCGCCGCCATGCGCACGGTCGCCGACAAGAAATGGTGGGGCAGCGAACGTTCCGTATGCGACAGCTGCGGCAGAATTCTAGGCGCATGGGAGCTGATACCGATCGTCTCGTTTTTGGTTCTCGGTGGAAAATGCCGCTCGTGCGGCAGGGCGATAGCGCCGCGCCATTTCATCTGCGAGCTTTGGTGTGGGCTGCTTGCCATGGGATATCTATACTTTTTCTCCGTGGCTCCGGCGTTGGTTTTCGCGCTTGCGATGATGCCTTTCCTCCTCTTTCACACCCTCACGGACTTGGAATCCGGCTACATTTATGATTCTTGGGCGATAGCCATGGCGGTCATCGGTATGGCGATACGTATATGGGGAGGAGTGCCGGCCCTTATTGACGGGGCTATGGGCGCCGCGCTTGGCTTCTGTTTCATCTATTTGATAATTCTCGTTAGCCGCGGCGGGATGGGGACTGGCGACGCTATGCTGATGCTCGGCATAGGCGCGTTTTTCGGCTGGAAGATGACGATAGTCGCGCTTTACGAGGGGTTTATGCTCGGTGGGCTCGTCGTTGTGCCGCTGCTCTTAATGAAGAAGGTCTCGCGCAAGGACGCTGTGCCTCTTGGGCCTTTCCTTGCGGGCGGTTCCGCTCTCGCGATATTTACAGCCCCTGTTATCTTTGCTTATATTGGCTTTGAGCTTTCATGGCCTTGGACATGGATAATAAAATCTATATAATGTACGCATAAAAATAAGAAATTTCTCTGGAGGAATAATGAATGAAGAAGACAATAATTCCCGTGTTCTTAGCCCTGCTGATATCCGCCTCGTCTGCTTTCGCGATAGGCAAGGACATCATACTGACCACGCCGCAGAAACAAGGCGGCCCGAGCGTGCTCGAAGCAATATCGAACCGTCAGTCTTCAAAGATTTTCGCGAGGCGCGACGTCGATATGAAAGACCTCTCGACGATACTTTGGGCCGCCACTGGCAAGAACAGGGCCGACAGAGGCTGGACAGTGCCAATGGCTATGGGAGCGGATCCATATATATCTGTGTATGCCCTGAATAAAGATGGATGCTATATATATAACTGGGAGAAGAACACCCTTGCGCTCATTAGCGACAAAAAGATGCTGACGAAGGCAGGGACTCAAGATTATGTCGGCACGGCTCCGGTAATCCTCGTGTTCGCTACAAAGGGAGCTGGGCCGCGCGTCGAAAGCTGGGCCGAGGTCGCGGTAGGGGCTATGTCTCAGAACGTATATCTTGCCGCGCAGGCGTTGGGGATGAAGACGCGCTACGTTGCGTCGTTCAACAAAATGATGCTGATCGACGCTCTGCATATTGGACCGCTGTCACGAATTGTTGCTATTATGCCTGTCGGCTATTAAGAAACAGCGTTTATACGCGTCATTAACTTCGCAACATTAGCGAGGGACTTCTCGACGTACGAAATAGTACGCCGTCGAAGCCCCTCGCTTCATATTGCATCGTTT
>JAUNSQ010000070.1 GCA_030539135.1 Synergistaceae bacterium
CCTATTGGGTCTCTGAGCAGAGCTGAGAAGTGCTGCAGACCGTTGCATGAGCCATCCATAGAGATGACTGCATGGGATAGGTAGTTCTCAGGGTCGTTGAGATATCCTACATAGTCTAGCGTCCATGCTAGGAATTGGAATGGTTCGTCTGCTTCTGTCCACTGTATGTTGCTGAGTGGGTCTGCTGCTATAGCTCTGAACATCTGTTCGTTATCATCTACCCATGCTGTGCGGGCTGCAAAGGCTACCTTGTCAATGCCCCTATGGTTAGCTCCAGCTATTTTGAGCCATTCAAGGGCTTCTGGCGTTGATATTTTCTTTCCCTCTGCAAACTCCAGCAAGCCTTTGGCATAGTCTGATGCCTGTGGATGAAGATGTTCAGGAATGCTATAGATGCGGCCTCTGAAATCGCAGTTGTAAGGAAAGTATAGTGCCGGATAGTCTTTGAATTTCTTAGCGGTGGATATGGTACGAGCTATGAGTTCAGAGATGCTGCGGTTGGCTATGAGTTTCTTGTGCCAATTCATCTTCCTGCGCTTCCATTTCTCTAATGCTTTGGGATTTGTTTCAAAGCAGGGATGAGGTGTTTCAACTGCCATCCCACATATTGGGCAGACTGGAGGTTCTATTGTTTCCTGATAAGGCAGTCCTGCAAGGGTGGAATGGTTGAAGAATAATTCTGTGAGCGTATCAAGAACTGTAGTATTGATGCGCCATGGTGTGTTTTGAACGGTGTTGACTCCTGTGTAAACTGCTTCCATCTGCTTGACTGTTGTATCAAGCCTAAGATGACAGCGATGCTCTATCCAACGGGTCTTGACGAAGGGGAGCTGTGGGATGTGTTCAGAATAGTACCCACCTGATGTGTAGTTAGTCCAAGGCTTTGGAGGATATACCATTGGCATGTGCTGCGGGAAAAATTCACAGAGAATAGTGTTGCGTTCATCTATCCATTTAAGTAGTTCGGGTGAGGGCTTCACTGTTTTGGTGAGGGTCTTTGCTCCTGACTTGACATTGGCTACAGAGATATAGCCTGTTGCCTCTACAATACAGTCGATGAGGAATGTTCCAACGTGTATCGTGAGCTTCTTGTCTTGGATTATCTGCCTTCTCCATTCTGCCCAATTGTCGCTGTAGTCATCATTGGCATAGTGTACTGCTGCTATGTGACGGTGAGTGTAACTGGTCTTGTGCTTGATTACAGGCAAAATCCGGTGCATAATCTTCTGTCCCAACGCTGTGAAACGAGCTTCATCTTCGATACGTTCACCTATAGCTGCGGCTAGACGTGTGAAGGGTCTGTCTCCTGAGATACCATCCATAACGACGCGCAGGGCTATGAGTGCTGCCATTTCAGGATGGATGTTTTTGAGTGCCTTGACTGCGATGCCTGCTTTTTGAGCTTTTGAGTTGGCACATTTTGTCACAATTGTCTGAGCAACCTTGGAAACGGATTGCTGTAGTATGGTATATACAGGCGTAGTCTCACTTTGTCTTTCTTTTGCCTTTGCCACATCTACAGTGTGCCAATATTTTGTCATGCCTTGGTCGTGAGCTTCTTCTTCGAGCCTTAACTGTTCCTGATACAGTTCCTCATTTGTCCACTCTCTCACTGTGTTTCCTCTCCTTTTTGTTTGGAGAGGAAAGTGCGTTTGAGCTTGTCACATTTTTGTCGTATTTTTGCGACATACCATATTATGTTTAATAATATTGTTAAATTTCTTAAACTATATGGATTAAGTAATAGCCTGATGTTGTGGAGGTGGAACTAAAAATGGTTTAAGATGTGGAAGGACTTGATATTCTAACGTAAAGTTGAGTGTTATGCGTCTATTCACGGCTCTAATATTTTTTTAATAATTGCAGATTACACTATGTCCAAGTTAGGAAAAACACAATATCAAATCCAGGAGGAGTTAAAATGAAAAAATTTGGGAAAATATTTATCGCGGTGATGTGTCTAGTTGTGGCGGCTTCGGCGGCTTTCGCAGCAGGAAATATCGGAGAGGCCCGCGCGAAGGAGATAGCTCTAGCTCACGCGAATGTGAAGGAGAATGAGGTCCGTGTATTCCACATCAAAACAGAGATGGACCACGGGCAGAGCCTCTACGATATCGAGTTCTACTCTGGGGGCAAAAAGTACGACTACGAGATAGCGACGTCAGACGGCAAAATTTTGAAATACGGAGTCAAAGTAAAGAGCGCACCGGCCCAGCGGGCTAACGGCCAGCAGAAGATATCTCCCGCCGAAGCGAAGAAGATAGCCCTCGCCAAAGTCCCGGGCGCCACAGAGGCGAACATCTACAAGTTCAAGCTCGACTACGACGACGGACGCAGCGAGTATGAGGGAAAGATACGCTACAACAACAATAAATACGAGTTCGAGATAGACGCGCGGAGCGGCGAGATACTCAAATGGGAGATGGACGACTAGCCGCGCAAGTTTGATATCGAATGATAAAACATTGGGCCGTTCATGATATAGTATCCTGAACGGCCCCTTTTGTACGGCGAAGGAGAGATGTCAGTGAGAATTCTTGTCGTTGAGGATGAGAAAGATTTCAACCGCATCATAACCAACACACTGAAAGGCGAAGGCTACAGCGTAGACTCATGCCACGACGGAGCCGAGGCTCTCGACTATATCGACAGCGCGGAGTACGACGCGGTCGTCTTGGATATAATGATGCCGAAAATGAACGGGTATGACGTGGTAAGGGCTATGCGCGTGAAGAACGACCCGACGCCCGTCCTCTTCCTCACGGCGAGGGACACCGTCGAGGACCGCGTTGCGGGGCTAGACATCGGAGCCGACGATTATCTTGTCAAACCTTTCGCGTTCAGCGAACTTCTCGCCCGCATCCGCGCGATCACAAGGAAATATTCGAACAACAAGACTGTCGCTTACGCGGTGGGCGACCTCTCTGTCGATACGTCGAAGCGCGAGGTCACGAGGGGCGGGCGCGTCATCCTACTGTCGTCAAAAGAATACGCGATACTCGAATTCATGATAAAGAACAAGGGGATAGTCCTGTCGCGCGAGAGGATAGAGAACAACGTGTGGAACTACGACTACTCGGGAGGCTCCAACGTGGTGGACGTCTACATCAGCTATCTGCGAAAGAAGATAGACGACGGTTTCGACGCCAAGCTGATACATACCGTATGGGGCTCCGGCTGGGTATTGAGGGAGCAGGAATGAGACATCATATATCAATAAAACTAAAGATCACGCTATGGTTCACCATCCTGATGCTGGCCCTCGCGGGGATATCTCTCGGCTTCGTCGCGATGTCCGGCGACTATGTGATGGAGGACAACGTAAAGAACACTCTTATGAAGACCGTCGACGGGAATGCCAAGGAGATAGACTACGAGCATGGGCGTGTGGAGATAGACGACGACTTCGACTATTATGTGAACGGCGTGATGTGCTCCGTCTACGATTTGAACGAGAGGCTCATATCCGGCCAGATACCGTCGAGTCTGCGTTTCAGCGAGGTAAAGTTTGAGAACGGGCTTGTAAGGGCTATCAACGCCGTCGGCGACGCATACTTTATTTATGACAGGCGTGTAGACGTCGGCGGCGAGGCCGCCGTATGGGTGCGCGGAGTGGCCGCCGCGACGGGCGGCGGAAGTATCGTGGGGATAGTCGGCAGGCTGCTGTTCTTTATCCTTCCGTTCCTTGTACTGATTGCGGCTGTAGGCGGTTATCTGATCGCGAAGAGGGCCTTTAGCCCAGTGGACAAGATAATAAAATCCGTCAACGCCATAAACGGCGGAAATGACCTGTCGAAGAGGCTCGGCCTGTCGGACACGGGAGACGAGATACATCATCTTGCCGCGACGTTCGATAAAATGTTCGGGCGTCTCGAAAAATCTTTTAACGCCGAAAAACAATTCACGTCGGACGCCTCGCACGAACTTCGCACCCCGGTCGCCGTTATTCTGGGGCAGTGCGAATACCTTGAGAAGAAACCCTGTTCACAGGAGGAATATATGGACGGGATAGAAGTTATCAAGCGTCAGGCAGATAAGATGTCATGCCCAATAAGCAGGCTCCTCGGCATCACGCGCATCGAGCAGGGGACCGCGAAGGCCGTCCTCGAACGGGCGGATGTGAGCGAGCTTGTCGAGGTCGTCTGCCGTGAATACTTCGCGGACAAGGAGCGGATAACGCTTCACACGGACATAACGCCCGGTATCTTCGCCGACGTCGACATCTCTCTGTTTTCACGGATGCTGGAGAACCTTTTGGAGAACGCGTACAAGTACAGGCGCAAAGACGGCGGCAACGTGTCCGTGACGCTTAGGAGCCTTGACGGCAGCGCGATTCTCTCAGTAAAGGACGACGGCGTAGGGATATCCGTTGAAGATCATGAAAAAGTATGGAGAAGGTTCTATCAGGCTGACCAGTCGCGCGGCGCGGACAGCGGGCTTGGGCTCGGTCTGCCGATGGTAAAGCAGATAGCGGAGCTGCACGGCGGGAGCGTATCGCTGTCCAGCGAGCTTGGCAAAGGCAGCGTCTTCACAATTACATTTCCATCTCAGCTATCGACGACCGTATGATTTTATAAGCAGAAGTAAATAAAAATGCCCGACCGTAATTTGGCCGGGCTTTATGTCATATATCGGACGGCGCGCGTCTACGCCATGGTGATTACTGTGCCAGCCGTGCCTTCGAGCGCGTCGACGGCCTTGTCGAGAGACGTGATGATAGCCTTCTTGCCGGGGAACCTCCGCGCGAATTTTATTGCGGCCATGACTTTTGGAAGCATGCTTCCCGGGGCAAAGTGCCCCTCTTCCATATATCTTATCGCTTCTGACACTGTGATATGGTCAAGGACTTGCTGGTTCGGCTTGCCAAAGTTCAGGTACACCTTGTCGACCTCTGTGAGTATGAGCAGGACGTCGGTCTCCATGTCCTCGGCGAGACGTTCGGCCGCGAGGTCCTTGTCTATGACGGCGGCGACCCCTGTGAGGGAGCCGTCCATGTTTTCAATGACGGGGATTCCGCCGCCGCCCGCCGTTACGACTATTGTCGTATCCCAGAGGCGTTTCACGGACTCTATCTCGGCTATCCTTCTTGGGCTTGGGGAGGCGACCACGCGCCGCCAGCCGCGCCCTGCATCTTCTCTCATTACGTAGCCTTTTTCGGCTTCGAGCTTCTTTGCTTCTTCTTCGGTATAGAACGGGCCGATTGGCTTCGTTGGGTTTTTAAACGCCTTGTCGTCCTCGTCGACGATGACCTGCGTGACGAGAGCCACAACTGGGATGTTGCGGTTCCGCCTTCTTATCGCGTCGTGCAGACACTGCTGTATCTGATAGCCGATGTACCCTTGGCTCATCGCGCCGCATACGTCAAAGGGCATCGCTGGGAGGTCTTCGGGGTTTTCCTTAGCCGCTATCTCTTGGCAGAGGGCGATGCGTCCGACCTGCGGTCCGTTGCCATGTACGATCGCCATCTCGTAGCCTGAGGCGTTGATGTCGGCCAAATGTTCGCATGTCTTGCGGACGACGGCAAGCTGCGCTTCCGCGGTGACAGGCGTCCCGGCCTCAAGAAGGGCGTTGCCGCCCAGCGCTATGACAACTTTAGTACTTCTCGTATCCAATCAGCACACCCTCTTAGGAAAATATTTTTCACATAGAAACTATTCTAATTATAAACTATCCAGAGCATTTGGTTCAATTATCAGGCTAAGAAATTTTCAACAAGGTAAGCAAACCTGAGAGAGATATCGCATACCAGGCCAATATGAGCGCCATCGTTATGCTTATCGCGCGGCCATACTTCGGGAGTAGCTTGCCCTGAAAATGTCCGAAAACGGCCCAGAGGTTGAAAGCCAGAGAGCAGTTAAAGGTGATGAACAGCACTGCGAGCAGGTAGACAGTCTTTGAGTTCGTCCATGGGGCTATGAAGATAGACATAGCGGAGAAGCCAAAGATGATGACTTTCGGGTTTAGAAATTGCAGGACGAAGCCGTCAGCGAATTTTGGAACTTTCATCTCGGCTCCAGTCCCATTCTCATTCGGGGCGCGCGACGTTCCGATCTTCCACGCGAACCACAGCATGTAGCCGCACCCCGCGACGCGCACCCACGGAAGTATCTGCGGGATGACGCTGGCTATAACGATGTTTGAGAACGCCCCGATCGTCATAACGGCCAGCAGTCCGCATGTCATGCCGGACATCAGCGGGACGGCCTTCTTATAGCCAAAGACCCTCGCCGTGTTCATCGCTAGGATTATATTCGGCCCCGGCGTGTAACATGCGCCGAGCAGGAACGAGAGGAACGCCGCCCACTGCATGTCAGCCGAGCAGCCTTTCCATTTCGTCCAGCGTCCCGCGGAATATCTCTATCACTTTTTCCACGGGCTTGGGAGAGCTCATGTCGACCCCTGCGCCCTTGAGCAGATTTATCGGATAATCCGAACCGCCCTTGGATAAGAAGTTCAAATATTTATCGCGAGCCTTAGCGCCGTTTTCTAGTATGTTAGCAGCGAGTGCGGTCGCGGCGGAGAAGCCGGTCGCGTATTGGTAGACGTAGAACGGCGTGTAAAAATGCGGTATCCTAGCCCATTCCATTTTCAGAGCGTCGTCGATAATGATGTCTGGCCCGTAATATTTTCTGTTGAGGTCGTACCAGAGCTGCATGAGGCCGTCCGGCGTTGTGTCGCCGCCGCTTGCCGCGCGGCTGTGTACCTCGCGCTCGAACGACGCGAACATCGTCTGGCGGTAGACTGTCGTCCTGATGCTCTCAAGCCGCCTGTTGAGCAGGTATAGTTTCTTGCGTTTGTCCTTCGTATGCGCCAGCAGATGCGACAGCAGGAGGACTTCGTTCGTCGTAGAGGCGACCTCCGCCGTGAAGATGCAGTAGTCGGCGGTCGGATATGGCTGCCCTTGCCGCGAGTAGAAGCTGTGCATGGAGTGCCCCATCTCGTGTACGAGCGTCGAAACGTCGTTGAGGCTGTTCGTGTAATTCATAAAGATGTATGGGTGCGTCGCGTAGCTGCCCCATGAATAAGCGCCGCTGCGCTTGCCCTTGTTGGCGAAGACGTCCGCCCATCCTTCGGAGAGCCCCTTGCGCACCTGCTCCAGATATTTTTCGCCGAGCGGCGCGAGGGCCTCGAACATCATCTCCTTCGCCTGCGACCACGAGATATCCTTATACGGGTCGGCGACGAGCGGAGTGTAGAGGTCATACATGTGTATATCTTTGAGGCGCAGCGCCCTTCTGCGTATCTCAACGTATCTGTGCACGGGCTCAAGGTTGGATTCCAGCGTATCTACCAGTCGGTCATATATTTTGACAGGGATATTGTTGCCGTCGAGCGCAGCCGCGAGCGGCGATGGATATTTGCGGACTTCCGCGTAGAATTTCGCGCCTTTCAGCATTCCGTCGAAAGTAGCCCCAAGCGTGTTCTTCATCTCACCATAAGGCTTATAGAGCGAGTCAAAGGCCGCCTTGCGGACGCCGCGTCTGCGCGAACGAAGGTAGGACACCGCGCGTTCCTCGGACATCTCGACCGGTTTGCCGCGCTCGTCTTTGATAGATGGGAACTTCATATCTGCGTTGGTGAGCATGGAGAACGCGTTGTCGGCGACGTCAGCCATGTCCATAGTGCGGGCGACGATAGCCTCTTCCTGCTGAGAGAGCACATGCTCGCGCTGACGAAGAAGCTCCTTCAAACCGAAAGAGTAGTCCTTAAGCAGCGGGTCGTCGATATATTTCTTCAAAGTCTCTTCGGGGATAGATAGTATCTCCGGCGTTATATAACTTTGGGTTGCAGAGAACTCAACGGACAGGCTAGACACCCTATTGACGGGCCCTTGCTTCTTCGAGTCCGCAGTGTCCTCATGGGCGCTCATGTTCGCGAAGACGACCAGCTTCTCTAGCGTTATGCAAAGCTCATCACGGAGCTTCAGGCATTCGAAGAGCGTCTTGGAGCTCTCGCCGAGTTTGCCCATAAACTTCGCTACCTCAGGGACGCGCTTTTTTATCCCTTTGAAATCAGCTTCCCATGCCGCGCTGTTCTTATATATATCTCCGAGCTTCCATTTATATTTCTCGGGGATGCCGTCCCTCTTTGGCAGCGCCGAGCCGCCGCCTAGAGCCAGTTCTTCTTTCA
>JAUNSQ010000201.1 GCA_030539135.1 Synergistaceae bacterium
CGAGAACCTTTTCATACGTATTGATAAATGCCAATCATGTCAGCGCTGCGTAGCATTTTGCCCCGAACACGCGATAGTTGTTCAGGGCAAACCTGCGGCGCAATATAGAGCTGTCGAGTTCGAGGAATTTAAAAAGCTAAAATCATAGTCCTTTCTGTTCCGGCCTGTTGAATGGATCCCCAATATGAGCTGCGTCTCCCATCAAAAGGAGGCGCGGTTTTTTATTACGTTGTATTTCCACGACGGAAATACTGCAGTTCGGTATCTGAAACCGCCAGAAGCTAGAGAGCGGAGCGTCTAGCCAATGGCATAAGAGAACTTTTATCACCGCGTCGTGAGACGCTAGGAGTATGTCGGCGTCATCATCCGCGTTACTCGCAGCGTTATTGGTAAACGCGGCGGAGCGCTTCAAAACATCGTTGAGCGACTCGCCTCCGTCGCCGGGCATCGTTACCTTTTCAGGGGCATCATGCCACGCGCTAAAGATGTCAGCCCATTCGGACTGTATCTCTGCCGCTAGTCGTCCTTCCCAGCTGCCATGGTTTATCTCGATCAGTGGGGCGGCTGTTTCAACACTAATACCGCCGCAGGCGTCGGCAATTTTCTCCGCCGTCACATAAGCCCTTTTGAGCGGGCTTGATATCATCCTGCTAAATTTATGACCCGCGAGCCTATCCGCAAGTTTGTCAGCCTGCAGCAGGCCGGTCTTGTTAAGTTCCGTGTCGATTTGTCCTTGAAAGCGGCCTTCCTTATTCCATACTGTCTCTCCGTGGCGAACGATAAAAAATTTCATCAGCGGCACTCCGAAAAATCTATCGTGAAGCCCCAGACGAAATCGGCGTTCTGAATGAGCCGCTTCATGAGTTTTTCATCGGTGTCGCCATCTATTTCAAGGGCTCCCAGCGCAAGCCCACTGCCTTCTTTCCTTCCGAGCGCAAAGTTTGCGATGTTGACTCCAGCTTCGCCAAGCAAATTCCCTATTTTGCCGATAACGCCTGGTCTGTCGTGGTTCTGGAATATAAGCAGTTTACCTGTCGGTACGAAGTCGACCCAATAATCGTTCACCATTACGATACGCTGGCGGCCTTCTTCTGTGATGGTGGCCATGAGGTTTATCTTGCCCTTTTCCGTCTCAAGGTCTATCTCGATAGTATTCTTATATGTCTTTGATTCCCCTGTGCTTTCATCTACTGATATATGCCTGTCCTTTATGAGTATCGGAGCGAGCATGTAGTTTATGGATTCTCCGAGGCTTATCTCAAGGATGCCCTTCAGCGCGGCTATCGTGTATGGCCTAAATTGACCGCTCTGCGGCATATAATCCTCAGAGTCAAAGAGTTCGCCTCTGAGCTTCAAGTGGACATTGTTTATCGCTTCATGCCGCGCTTCGGCGAGTTTCGCTGAAAGTGTGCCGAGCTTCTCCGCGAGGATAAGATACATCTTTTGTTCTTTAGAAAGGTTCTGTTCCATAAACGGAAGGTTGACTGCGTGTTCATAAGGCTGGTTGCGGAGGACCGCAAGCATGTTCTCGACCGCGATACGCGATACCTCGGACTGTGCCTCATGCGTATTGGCGCCGATATGCGGAGTGATTATTATCCTGTTTGTGATATCCTCGGCCAGATAAGGATGCTCTGGCGTAAGAGGTTCTGAGGCGTATACGTCGGTGCCAAATCCGGCAAGGCGATTTTCTCTTATCGCGTCAGTAACGGCTTTTTCGTCAACGATACCGCCGCGCGCACAGTTTATAAGATACGCTCCGGGTTTAAATACGCGAAGCATGTCTTCATTTATCATGTTCTTAGTCTCTTTTGTGAGCGGGGTATGGATAGTTACGACGTCTGCCGTTGATATTGCGTCTTCAAGGCTTTGGATAAGTTCTACGCGCAGGTTATCGGCGCGTTTCTGCGTGATGTAAGGGTCGTAGGCCATGACCTCCATTCCAAACGCGCGAGCGCGTACCGCAATGTTGCTGCCTATTCGTCCTAACCCAATTATAAGAAGTTTTTTGCCGTTAAGCTGGCATCCTGTGAACTTATTTCTATTCCATTCACACCTGTGCAGTGACGCGCAGGCCTGAGGAATCATCCTAAC
>JAUNSQ010000071.1 GCA_030539135.1 Synergistaceae bacterium
GCGGCAAAATCGTAGCCAAGCTGAACTACCAGAAGGGCGACCAGGACTTCACGGCGCAGCTCACTGAGATCATCAGCAAGAAGCCGGACGTTCTCTATATCCCCGCCAACTTTGCGGAAGGCGCGATCATCATGCGTCAGGCGAGAGAGCTCGGCGCTAAGTTCAACATCCTTGGCGGCGACGCGATGGACAACCCCGAAATCGTCAAGATTGGCGGCAAATCAGTCGAAGGCTTCAGCTTCACGACATTCGCCTATGCTCCTGAGATGCCGAAGATGAACGCGACGCAGAAGCAGTTCACAGATAACTGGAGAAAGGCCTTCAAAGGCAAGGATCCGAACGCTCTGGCGGCTTGCGGATACGATGCTTACATGATCATCATGGACGCCATCAAACGCGCGAACAGCACCGACCCGCAGAAGATCGCGGCGGCCCTCGCGGCGACGAAGAACTTCGCCGGAGTCACTGGACTTACGACGATAAACAAGACGCACGACGCTGAGAAATCAGTCGGTATCATGCAGATCAAGAACGGCAAGAGGATATTCCTTACGGTCGTAAACCCGAAATAAATCACAGCTTTAAATAAATCGACAGGGGGAGGAGATATCTTTCCTCCCCCTGCCTTGTTAAAAATGAGGAATTCATCATGACTTTGGATATGTTCATCCAGCACTTTTTCAATGCCCTAACGCTGGGCAGCCTGTACGGACTCATCGCGATAGGTTACACGATGGTCTACGGCATACTGCGTCTCATAAACTTCGCACACGGCGATATCTTTATGATAAGCGCCTATTTTGTCTTTTTAGGAATAACAGTCCTCAACCTGCCGTGGATACCGGCTGTATTCATATCTATCGCGGCCACCGCCCTGCTCGGCGTGCTCACCGATCGCATAGCCTACAGGCCGCTGCGCGAAGCGCCAAGGATATCCGCACTCATCAGCGCTATCGGCGTCTCGTTCTTCATTGAAAATATATGTCTCGTGCTGTTCACCGGCGTACCAAAGCCCATGCCGAGACTTGAGGCTCTTGTTACAGTAATGGAATTCGGCAACATAAGGATACTCCCGCTGGCCATCTTCGTGCCGGTGATGACTACGATACTCATAGCGGGCCTGCTCTGGGTGCTCTATAAGACGCCGCCCGGACTCGCGATGCGCGCTATCTCCCGAGACATCGAGACGACCCGCCTTATGGGCGTCAAGGTCGACAGGATAATCGCGCTCACGTTCGCCATCGGCTCGGCTCTCGCCGCCGCCGCGGGTATAATGTGGGCCCTGCGCTACCCGCAGATACACCCGTTCATGGGGGTATTCCCCGGCTTCAAAGCCTTTATCGCCGCCGTCTTGGGCGGCATTGGTTCGGTGCAGGGCGCGATGATAGGCGGCCTGATACTCGGGTTCATGGAGATTATGATAGTCGCCTTCTTTCCGGGCCTCTCCGGCTACCGCGACGCCTTCGCGTTCGTGCTGCTCATATTGATACTGCTCGTGAAGCCGACTGGGCTCATGGGTGAGAATATGGAGGACAAGATATGAAGAAGAATACGAAACTTGCCCTCAACATATTCTGCCTTGCCCTGCTGGCCGCCTTCCTTTGGTGGGCGCAGGACAATCTCAACGGCTACAAAGTCCAGGTGCTTAACCTCGTCGCCGTCAACGCCATACTCGCGATAAGCCTCAATCTAATATACGGCTTCACCGGGATGTTCTCGCTCGGGCACGCCGGATTTATGGCGATTGGCGCTTATGTCAGCGCAATACTCATACTGCCGGCGGCGCAGAAGGAAATGATGTACATACTCGAACCAATAATCTGGCCGTTCTCCGTGATGCACGCGCCGTTCTTCGTCTCGGTGCTGGCAGGCGGAGCGGTCGCGGCCGCGTTTGGGCTGTTGATAGCTCTTCCCGTGCTTCGCCTCGGCGGCGACTACCTCGGTATTGCCACGCTCGGCTTCGCCGAGATAATACGCGTCATCTTCACGAACATAACGCCGATAACTAACGGGGCTCTGGGGCTCAAGGGCATCCCCGGCTACGCCAACCTCGGATGGAATTACTTCTGGTGCGTAGTCACCTTCTACGTGATAATCAAACTGCTCTCCAGCAACTTCGGCAACTGCCTGCGGGCCATAAGGGACGACGAAGTGGCGGCGAGGGCTATGGGCATCAATACATTCAAGTGCAAGGCCATATCGTTCGCGATAGGGGCGTTCTTTGCCGGAGTCGGCGGCGCGTTGCAGGGCAGCCTGATAACCACCATCGACCCCAAGATGTTCAACTTCCAGCTCACCTACAACATACTGATGATAGTCGTCGTCGGAGGGCTAGGTTCAGTGACAGGCTCGATGGTCGGCGCGGTAGTCATTACCGTGCTGCTTGAGTGGCTTCGCTTCGTCGAGGACACGATGACTTTCGGCTCGTTTGAGATAGCGGGCATCCCTGGAATGAGGATGGTCATCTTCTCAATAGCCCTGCTCTTCATAATCCTCTATCGCAGAGAGGGAATGATCGGCGGCTACGAATTTAGCTGGGACAGCGTTGCGAAACGCTTCGGCAAAAAGGGGGACGCGTAAATGGCTGACGTTATCCTTAAAACCGAAAACCTTACGATAAAGTTCGGCGGGCTCACCGCCGTCTCCGACTTCAACATGGAGGCCGTCCAGGGCCGCATCACGAGCCTTATCGGGCCAAACGGCGCGGGGAAGACGACCCTCTTCAACATCATCACGGGATTTTACAAGCCGACGTCGGGCAGAGTCATATTCGATGGAGAGGACATCACCGGCAAGAAGCCTCACGATGTCTGCAAAGCCGGAATTGCCCGCACATTCCAGAACATTCGCCTCTTCGCGGGAGGCACTGTGCTGCAAAACGTCATGACGGCCTGCTGGATACGCCAGAAGTTGCCTTGGTGGGCCGCGCCGCTCATGCTCCCGACCTACTGCCGCGAGGAACGCGAGATACGCGAAAAGTCAATGACGCTGCTTGAATCGGTAGGGCTTTCCAGCCTCGCCGGAGAGGTGGCGACGGGGCTCCCATACGGCGCTCAGAGACGGCTTGAGATCGCGCGCGCCCTAGCGACGGAGCCGAAGTTCCTCCTGCTCGACGAACCGGCGGCGGGTATGAACCCGCAGGAAAGCGGCGAGCTCATGGACTTCATCAGGCAGATAAGAGACCAGTTCAAGCTCACGATACTGCTCATAGAACACGATATGAAGGTTGTCATGGGCGTATCCGAATACATCAGAGTGCTCGACTACGGAATGCTCATAGCCGAGGGGACGCCCGACGAGATACGCTCGAACCCGAAAGTCATAGAGGCCTATCTTGGAAAGGGGGCTGCCGCCAATGCTTAAAATAGAAAACTTGCAGGTCCATTACGGCGGTATACACGCCATACGCGGCGTCTCGCTCGAAGTCCCGATGGGCAAGATAGTCACGCTCATAGGGGCCAACGGCGCGGGGAAGAGTAGCACGCTCCGCTCGATAGCCGGGCTCATCAAGAGCAAGACAGGCAGCATCACATGGAAGGGCGAAAACATCATGAAGGCGCTCCCGGAGCAGATACTTGAATCCGGCATCGCGCTCTGCCCCGAGGGACGCCGCATATTCCCGCAGCTCACCGTCCTTGAGAACCTCAAGCTCGGCGGCTACGCGCGCAAAGATAAGTCCAGCCTCAACGACGCCATAGAAAGGGCGTTCGCCAGCTTCCCGCGCCTCAAGGAGCGCTCATGGCAGCTAGGAGGCACTCTATCAGGCGGCGAACAGCAGATGCTCGCGCTCGCTCGCGCCCTGATGAGCGACCCGGAGCTCGTGATGATGGACGAACCATCGCTCGGCCTCGCGCCGATACTCGTCGAAGAAGTCTTTGAGATCATCAGAAAGATTAACAAAGAGGGCAAGACAGTCCTGCTCGTCGAACAGAACGCCTTTGGCGCGCTAAACGTGGCGGACTACGCATACGTCCTCGAAGTTGGCGAGATATCGCTCCAAGGGACGGGCGCGGAACTTTTGTCCGACAACCGCGTCGTCTCGGCCTACCTCGGCGGATAAGCAATACCCACCAGCTCAATATACGACGGCCCGCGAGAAATCGCGGGCCGTTTTGTCATACTCTCCCGTCGCCGATGTTTTCTATTTTTTATTTGTCTGCCCGCTAGTTTTAATGCGGGCAAAGGTGTCTTTGAGGCTCCTCCTCTGTCGCACCGCAATGACCCTATGCGGTGCCCAGTGTCTTTAATGCCTTAGTCTTTTAGGGTCAACGCCACTTTGGCCCGTATTGAAGCACAATGGGCAGACGAGAAAAAAGACCCGTTACTTCGCAACGCCCTCTGTCGCACCGCAATGCCCCCATGCGGTGTCCAGTGTCTCCTTCCCGTCATGCCCGAGTGTTCCTATCGGGCATCCAGCGTCTTTAAAATATTTTTCTTCTCGCCTTTCTTTATCACCCTTAACCTGACGCTGTAATGCTTTATCATCTTCCTGACGGCGAATGCCGCGCAGCTTTTATCCCGACAGGAGGAGATGTCATGACAAAATTTTTCATATCGCGCATCCCGCATCCGAGGCCGCTAAAGATACTTGCGATAGCGGCCCTCACGTTTAACATAATGTTCGTCATAACGCTCGGATAATTTGCCCCGCCGCCGCGTGATACTGCTATAATCGTATAAAGCGCAACGCGACGGAAAGGAAATGAAAGAGAATGACAAACCAAGCGGCACAGAACGGCCTTATCGTGATATTGATATGCCTTATATCCATCTTCCCCATATCGGCAGAGGCGGCCCAGAAGAGGGAGAAAATCCTCCTCGACACGGACATGGTCGAGGCGTTTGACGACGGCATAGCCATGCTCATGCTCGCGAAATCTCCGAACATACAGCTCCTTGGGGTCACGACTGTAACCGGCAACACATGGGCCAAAGAGGGAGCGGCTTATGGACTCCGCCAGCTCGAGGCCATCGGCATGGAGAAGGAAGTTCCGCTTGTTATCGGCGAGGAATACCCGACGCGCAAAGGCCGCATCGAAAATATGAAGCAGGAGCGTATAGAATTTGGCAGGGGCTACGACGACTACACGGGGGCCGCGATGCGCCCCAACCCAGCGTCATGGCGCGACGTTTATAAGAAAGCATACGGCGAAGAGCCGAAGTCTGCGCCGCTTGAGAAAGACGCGGCCGACTTCATAATAGAACAGGTCAGGAAATACCCCGGAGAAGTCACCATCGTCGCTGTCGGCCCCTGCACGAACATCGCGAAAGCTATACAGAGAGCGCCTGAAATCGTCCCGCTCGTGAAGAGGATAATCTACATGGGCGGAGCATTCTTCGTCCCCGGCAACGTAACGCCAGCCGCCGAGTTCAACTGGTGGTTCGACCCCGAATCGGCCAAGGCCGCCCTCAGAGCGCCGTTCAAAGAGCAGACGATCGTCCCGCTCGACCCGTGCGTCAAGGTTCGCCTCACCCCTGCGAGATATCGCGAAGTCTCAGCCGTTGTCAAAAATCCAAAGCTCGCCGAAATGATGCGCAGACAATATAAAAACTACTTTGGCGACGGACGCGACCCCGACACATACTTCATCTGGGACGCGCTGACCGCGCTCGCCCTCATCGACCCCACGGTCGTAACGGAGTCCGTAGCCCTGCCCGTCGATGTCAACGACACATACAGCCTATCCTACGGCGAGTCCCTCGCTTTCAAAGGCATCCCGCCCATAGGCGCTCAGAAGGCAAAAATCATCCTCTCCATCGACGAGCCCCGCGCATGGAAAATGCTGTTGGAGGCGTGCGGAATGTTTTAGAAAAAATCTGGAAAAGTTTTTAAACAATATTTTTCATTACATTTAACATGACGCTTTCATGTGATATAAAAGAATAGCGGGCGGACAATATATTCTAGTAAAAGTTCTGGCAACAATAGTAACATTTTGGTATAACTATTTCGGTTCTAGTCCCACAAATAGCAAGCGATTCATTGATGCTTCCTTCTAAAGTTTTGTGGGTGTTTTTGACGACATACTACTTGAGACAGAAAGAAGAGTATACGAGTGGACAAGCTTATGCATTATTGGGGTAAGACAGGAACAATAAACGAGGGAGACAAAATTTTTGAATGGCATCCTGTCATTTATCACTGCTTAGATTGTGCAGCGGTTGCTATGGCATGGATTGACAATTCTCCTGCAATTAAGCGGTCATTGATGGGTCGAGAGGAAAATATAGAAATTCTTGACTGGCCCTTATTTTTTATTTATGTCCATGATTATGGCAAACTCACAACTCCTTTTCAAACTATGAACATTCCTTTATGGCGACATTTATTCCCAAATACCGTTGAAGATATTCAACAAAAATCCTCTATGCCTTATCAGCATGGAACGGAAGGGACAAAGCTCTTTTACAAAGATAACGGTGCTAATTTTGAAGATTATGAAGAATGTAAATGGATGGACGAAGCTGGCGATCATCATCACCGTTGCTATGTTGGAGATGTTAGAACGCAGTGTTTTGCCAAAAAAGATAGTCTATTGTTTGAAGATGAGTTAATCGCACGAAAGGAATTCCTTGAAATAGGGATAGAACTATTTTTTAAGAAGAGACGTGTCAATTTCTTCTCTGCACCTCCAGTCCCTAATGTGTTTAAAGGTTTTTGCTCTGTATGTGATTGGATTGCATCTGATCCTGAGTTTTTCCCATTTGAAACGCACAAAATAGAACCTAGTAAATACTTGAAGTCGAGGATGTCTTTTGCCCTATCGGCATTAACTAAATGCGGGCTTGTACACGAAAAGCCGAAAACATTCGGGATGAAGGGAGTGTTTCCAGAATATACGGCAAGAGGTGTTCAAAGTATTAATATATTGCCGGAGAAAAACGGCTTATACATAATTGAAGCCCCAACTGGCAGCGGAAAGACGGAAACAGCGGTTTCCATCGCGTCAACATTGGTTGAACAGGGATATGCGGATTCGATATTATTTGCACTTCCAACACAAGCTACGGCCAACTCAATGTTTGAACGCCTTGAGAATGTAGCAGAAAAAATGTATCCAGAAGGCAGCAACATTGTCTTAGCCCATGGAAAATCTAAATTTAATGATGGATTCAAATCACTTTGCGCGCGTGCGGCGGAAGGAAACGGTGATGAGGGATTACTGCAATGTTCAGAGTGGCTTGCGACTAGCAAAAAGCGGGCGTTTTTAGGTCAGATTGGGGTATGTACTATCGACCAGGTATTGATGGGAGCCTTGCCTGTCCGCCATAACTTTGTCCGTACCTTTGCGACGGGGCGTAGTGTGCTAATTGTCGACGAAGTTCATGCTTACGACAGCTATATGAACGGTCTTTTGGATAAAGTATTAATGGAACAGCGAAAATGCAATGGAAATGCCATACTTCTTTCGGCAACGCTGCCAGTCAGCCGAAAGATGGAGATTATAAAAGGCTGGTCAGAAGAATCAGATAACGAACTCTCATTAGAATACCCACTGATAACAAATATATCTCCAGACCATCCATTGAAAGAATTTATCCCAGATGAAACGCCAGAGAATAAGGTGGTTCATATCGAAATGAAAATTACAAAGGATATTCTACCTGATGACGAACTCTTGCAGCGAGCCATCAAATACGCAGAGAGAGGGTTTACTGTAGCTGTAATATGCAACATCGTTTCTGACGCACAGGAAGTGTGGCATAGATTTAAAAGTATAACCGAAGATGTGTCTGTCGATTTGTTCCACAGTCGTTATACATTCTCTGATAGAAATAGCATTGAAAATGACGTAATAACCAAATATGGTAAGGGCCGACAAGAAGGATGCGGCTCGATACTAGTTGCGACACAAGTGATTGAACAAAGCTTAGATTTAGATTTCGATTTTATGATAACCCAAGTATGTCCTGTGGAATTACTGTTTCAACGATTGGGGCGTTTATTCAGACATGAACGTAAAACTAGACCAGCTGCTATGCCTGAATGTGTAATGCTT
>JAUNSQ010000072.1 GCA_030539135.1 Synergistaceae bacterium
AAACATCGCCGCTCACCTCCGTCATACCGGGGCGCGGCACCCAGCCTACGCGGACGACCCTGCCAGCCTCGGCCAGACAGGGCGCGGGGAGCAGGAGGAGGGCCGCAAGGAGGAAGACGGCCGCAAGTGAGAAGCCGCGGCGGAAAAGTTTTCTATGGGACGTTCTCGTGATGCCGTCTTTCATTTGCGCCAACTCCCATTGTATCGTGTCGTGATTGGAACGTTTAGAACCCTAGAGCCACCTTGGGCCGCATGAAACCGTTGCGGCCAGACAATAATAAGAGCAAAACCTTAACGTCACTGGACGCCATCCGAAAACGCATCGGAAATGTTTCGCCCCTTCTTGTCTCACCGCCATGCTTCGCCCCTTCTTGTCTGCCCGCAGTGACTCTATGCGGGCTAGAGCGGCTTTGACCTTAAGACCTTAGAGCCACTGGACACCGCATAGGGTCATTGCGGTGTGACATAGTGGGTGGGCCGCATAAAACCGTTGCGGCCAGACGATATCACACTATCTCGACGGCGATTATCGCTTTATCGGGCTTGCCGTCGGCGTCGTTTATCGTTATGGTCTTGACCCGTTCGCGCACCGTCTTTCCATCTGGGCAGTTGAACTCCATCTCGAAATCTGTGCGCTTCACGCCGCTTCTAACGTCCTCGTAGAACTTGAGGTAACTCTCGAGGTCTTTCTTTTTTACCACGCCGTATTCATAGGCGCACTCGGGGAAGTTCGCCAGCACAGGCGGAACTCCATGCATCTCCGCGTATGGCTCCGGCATTGTGAGCGTGCCTGCCTTGATGTCGTAGACGAGCGTCATCCTGCCTATCTGCGCGAGGGCGCGTTCCATCTCGCGCATCCTGGCGTGGAACTCTTCTTCGGCCTTCGCCTTGTCGGTCACATCGAAGATGACGGCGTTGACGATAAGGCTGCCGCCCCTGCGCTCCGCGAGCGTGCCCCTGAGGTCGATCCATTTGTAGCCGCCGCCCTTTGTGTGGATGCGGTAGGTGCAGTTTATAGGCGCGCCGCTCCGCCTCATCTCTTCTATCTGGTCGGCCAGAATGTGTCTGTCCTCTTCGTACAGCACGGATATCAGCCCGGAGGTCTTTAGCAGTTCGTCGTATTCTTCCTCCGTATAGCCCATGATCGGAGAGGCTCCATTGTTCCTGTAGAGCGTGCGTATCTTTCCGTCAGGCGCTATCTCGTATACGCCCACGCCGCCGTTGATGTTCTTCATCAGCATCTCGAGGCGTTCTGACGTCTCTTTGTACTCCGTCACGTCGCGGCCCACGCCGTACAGCCCGATGACGTTCCCGTCCGTGTCGTGCAGCAGGTACTTCGACGTGCTTGACCAATGTTTGCCGCCGTCGGCGCCAGGTATCTCCTCTATGTAATCTATCAGAGACTCGCCGCCCTCTATCAACTTGCGGTCGTCGGCGCGGAAATTCTCGGCCATCTCCTTATCGAAGAGGTCGTAGTCCGTCTTGCCAGGGAGGTCTTTCGCGCTGGGGACCTTTGTTATCTTGGCGAAGTTGTCGCTGCCGCAGATGTAATTCAGGTCGACGTCCTTGATGAACGCGAGGTCGCTCGACGATTCGAGCATCGCCGATATCATGACGGGCAGCTTGTCTTTCATGTCTATTTCGCGCTTCTCCTGCTCGGAGAGGTCGTTATAGTAGACGTTGAGGAATTTTCCGCCCTTGTCGTCCACAGTCATGCGGCTCGATACGAGGAACCAGACATAATGTCCGTCCTTGTGCCGCCGCCTGTATTTTGCCCCGCGTGATTCACCGTCGCTGATCAATAGCTTCAGCGAAGAGCGCACGGTCTCCACGTCGTCGTGGTGTATGCCCCACATGTAGTCGCCGCCGTTAACGCCCTCCATCAGCTCTTCGCGCGTCATGCCGAGTACGTCGCATAGTCCGTCGTTGACGTAGAGCGTGACGAGGCTGCCATCAGGCATCACCTGCTTGCGCGCGAAGCCGCCGGGCGTGCCGTCCATCAGAGACTTGACCGCCTCGCTGTCGCTCCGCGCTTTCGCCGTCATGTCGCGCCGCTGGAGTATCACCGAGAGGTAGTCGCCTAGCGCGACGAGCCTGTTCGTGAAATTTTCATTGCGGGTCGGGTCGTCCACGCCAAGCAGACCTCTGACATGCTCCTTGCTCCTCAGCGGGACGACGATGAGCGAGCGGATGCCTTGCTCCTCAAGCACGCGGCGCTCCTCTTCGCGGCCCTTGCCTATCTCGTTGACGTTTATGTTTATATATTCGTCGCCGCGCGTGAAGGCGTCGAACCAGAAATGCGCCGCGGCTATCGGCACGTTCTGGAGGTTGTCTATCTCGGCGGTCACGCCCTCCGCGCAGACTTCGTATGTGTTGCTGAAATGTTCCCCGTCTTGGCTCAGCTCGAATATGTACGCGCGGGCGGAGGCGAAGAAGCCTATGGTCTTATCCAGCACGTTCTGTATGACAGTGTCCGGGTCGTCAGTGGCGAGCATGTCCTTCGACGCTCCGTTGAGGAATTCAAGCTGGTTCGTCGTCTCGCGAAGCCCCAGATTGATCTGCATCTCGTTCGTTATATCGACGGCGACCGAAAGCTGCACCGGCTCGTCGATGTTTACGATATTCGTGGTCGACAGCCTGGAGCGCACCCAGATGACCTCGCCGCCGCGCTTCACCGCGCGGTATGTTACAGCCACGGAACATCCGATATCGTTGGCCTCTTTCGACCGCTTAACGACGCTCTCCCTGTCCTCTTCATAGACGAGCTTATCGGGCGTGCCGACCTCGGCTTCAAACTGTTCCCTCGTGTAGCCGAACAGCGAATAGTATCTATCGTTCGCGAAGGCCAGGCGCGGCGGATCGCTGAGGATCGTCGCCGTGACGCCGCCTTCGATGTTCCCCATTATAGTTTCGAGCTGCACTTCTGCGGCCTTCGCCGCCTGCTCCGCGGCGCGCTGCGCCGTCATGTTCTCATTCATGCAGTAGATAAGATACCTGTCGCCCGCCGACGCGATGACGCGCAGCGTGGAGCGCAGGTATGTATCCTTCGGGCAGCCAGGAAGGTCGTGGAAGACATACTCCTCCGTCACTTCGTCCTTCGTCTCGATGGAACGTTCCACGGCGTTCCGCACAAGCGCGAGATTCTTCTCGTCGAGGTGCTTCGACCATTCGAGCCTCAGCGCGTCTTCTATCGTCATGCCGGAGGCTCCGATGATCTCCGCGTACTTTTGGTTCGCCCTCAGCAGTTCTATGTTATTGTTCTGATATTCAAAGACGCACGCCCCGCCGACGAAGCTGTTGAACACTATCGTCTCCATCGACTTCGGGTCCCAGAACGAATCGTTGTCCATGTTGTCGACCGTCTCGAGGGCGGCCATCTTGCGCTCTTTGCCGACCTCGCCCGCGAGGGCCTCGTAATCATCGGCTGTCATCGGCCTCGCGTAATAGTAGCCCTGCAGGTAAACACATCCTATCGAGAGCAGGTAGTCCGCCTGCTGCTTCGTCTCGACTCCCTCGGCTATGACGCGCATGTTGAGCCACTTCGCCATGCGGACGACGGATTCTACGATGCTGCCGCCGCGCGCGGAGCTCTTCGCGCTTTCGAGGAACTTCATATCGAGCTTGATGATGTCGGCGGGGACGTCTTTCAGCGTGTTCAGGGACGAATAGCCGCTGCCGAAGTCGTCTATCTCCACTACAAATCCAAGCTCCATAAGCTGCTTGGCGACGCCCACGATCTGCTCCGTGGACTTCGCGAAGGCCGTCTCCGTTATCTCGAGCCGCAGCAGCTCTGTCGGGATGCCGTGCTTGCTCACGAGCCCCGCGATCACCTCCACTATGTCAGGGTTGAAGATGTCGCTGCGCGATACGTTGACGGAGATGGGCAGCGGGTCACGCCCCTCGTCCAGCCACTTGCGCAGCAGCTCGCACGTCCTCTCCCACACGAACTGGTCAAGCTCGTAGATGAAACCGTTCTGCTCGAATATCTCTATGAAGTCCGCTGGCGGTATCAGCCCCCTCGTCGGGTGCCGCCAGCGCACGAGGGCCTCGGCCCCCACCAGCGCGCCCGTCATGTGGTTGTACTGCGGCTGGAGCCATACCTCGAACTGACGCTCCAGCAGCGCCGAGTGCATCTGGTCTACTATCTCCTGCTCATGTATCAGATGTTCGCGCATCGACTCGTCAAAGTACGCTATGTTCTCGTCGTAGCGCCCCTTGATGGACTGCTTCGCTATATAGGCGCGGTCGTACATCGCGCTCGCGGGCAGGTCTTTGTCGTAGACGACATAGCGGCCTATGCTGAACGAGACAGGCATGGGGAACCTCTCCGGCGCGAACTCGCGCGCGAACATCCCCGCTACCAGCCCCGTCTCGTTCTGCCCACATGGGTAGAGGAACGCGAAGTTGTCCGCGGAGACACGGCAGCAGATGCCGTTTATGCTGGAGAAGAAATCCTCCAATGTCGAGCTGATGTATTTGAGGACTCCGTCGCCCTCTTCCGTGCCGTATTGGTCGTTTATCACCTTGAAGTTGTCTATGTCGAGCGCCGACATGATGTAGAAGCCCGGGTCGCGCAGGGCTATCATCTCCGCCGCCTTATCGAGGAACGCGCTGCGGTTGTATAGCCCCGTCAGCTCGTCGCGCTCCGCCTGGAAGTGCAGCCTC
Source organism: Synergistaceae bacterium (assembly GCA_030539135.1). Classification (GTDB taxonomy): domain Bacteria; phylum Synergistota; class Synergistia; order Synergistales; family Synergistaceae; genus JAUNSQ01. The sequence goes on from JAUNSQ010000072.1 coordinate 4,666, forward strand.
TGGTTCGCGAGGGCCTCGTTGTTGATGTCGTTGAACGTCAGCAGCAGCTTCTGCGTGAGCCGATGCTCGTCTTCCTTCTTGAAGACGTTGAAGCGGAACCAATGCTTCTCCCCCGTCTGCGTCTTGAGCTGCACTATCATGCCGTCGTTCTCGCGGCCCCTGTCGTTGGCGAGGTTGTGGACCATATCCTGCATCTTCTTCACGTCGAGCGCGGCCGCGACCATATCGGAGAGCAATATCTGCCACAGCTTGCGCGCGTCGAAGTTCCCCGCGATGTGGTCTGAGATGCGCCTGTCGTAGATGAAGACGCCGTTGACCCAGTCGTATTCTATGAGCACCGTACCAGTGGCCTCGATGACCGTGCGGTACTTCAGCTCTTCGTCGCTCTGTATCTGCAGGTAGCTGTTCTGAGCGCGCAGGCGTTCGTTCTCTGCGCGGCTGATCGCGGACTGCACGCGCAGCCGCAGGAGGTGCGGGTCTATCGGCTTCGTTACGAAGTCCGCCGCGCCCATCTCTATCACCTTGAGGCTCGTCTCATGGCCGTTGTCTCCGCTCACCACGATAATAGGGATAGACCTGATCTCGGAGTTCATGCGCGCCTTCTCAAGCACCGCGAAGCCGTCCATCTCCGGCATCATCAGGTCGAGCAGCACAGCGGAGAGCCCAGCGCCATAGCGCCTCATGCGGAGCAGCCCCATCTTGCCGTCCTTTGCAGTATCGACCGCGAAGTCGTCCTTGAATATATTCGCCATCATCGCGCGGCTCGTGTCGTCGTCGTCGATGATGAGCAGCCGCCTCTTCATCTCGGAGGAGTTGAGGGTTTCAACGTCCTTCGCGCTGTGCGAGGTCATGTTGTCGCCGAAGAAGGCGTATTTGTCCTTGCCGCTCTCCTTGGCGCTGTAGAGCGCGGCGTCCGCATGGCGGTAGAGCGTAGTGAAGTCCGCGCCGTCGCGCGGGAAGACGGCTATGCCTACGCTGGCCGATATATGCACGTCGTCCTGATACGACTTGCGCAGCAGGTCGCAGATATCCCTGGCCTTCCTCTCGATGACGCCCTCGTAGGGCATTTCTCTGAGGAAGACTAGGAACTCGTCGCCGCCGAAACGACCCAGCAGGTCGCCCCTGCGGAGTATCGAGCGAAACAGGTTCGCTATATCTATCAGGGCCTTGTCGCCCGCCGCGTGGCCAAAGGTGTCGTTCAGCAGCTTGAAGCCGTCGATGTCGAGCATCAGCAGCGCGTGCTGCGCGTCCTCACGCGCGTCGCCTACGACCTGACCGAACCTCTCTATGAACGTGGCCCTGTTGAGCACGCCCGTCAGCGGGTCGGTCTCCGCCCGCTCCTTCGTCAGCAGCTCCGCCCTCTTGACCTCGTCGATGTCCTCGTAGAGAAGGTACGCCTCTATGTCCGCCGAGTCGGGGTATTCCACCATCTCTATCGTAACGCGCCGCCACTTGACGTCGTCGTTCGGCTCCACCTCGCGGTAGTCCATCGACGTGGAGCGGACTCCCCTGTAATATTTCGCGAGCAGCGTGTCGGAGTTGACGAAGGCGATATACGCCTCCCTGTCGTCGATGAAGACGAACTGGTCCGCGTACTCCTTCGTGCGGTCGTTGAACGGAACGGCGTCCGGCTTAAGTTCTATATTGAGCAGCGAGCCCTCCTGAGAGTCGAACGAGGCGTCTCTGCTGATGTTGCAGCGGAAGAGCGTGTAGTTGTCGGGGCGTCTGTCGCTCATGGACTGCTGCCACTTTAGATAGACGGCCTCCTTCTCGCGCTGCTCCGTCACGTCGTAGAACACGACGATGCCGTGGGCGGGGTTGCCCCGCTCGTCGCGCAGTATCGTCGCGTCGCTGCGGAACCAACGCGGCGTCCCGTCTTCCATGAGCATCGCGGCCACGGAACTGCAGCCGTCCTCTCCGGCGCGTATCCTGCTAAAGTAATCTATGAAGTCGTCCACGCACTCAGGCGCGATAATGCCGGCGTCGATGAACGCCTGCGGCGCGTTCTCGATGACGTCGCCCAGTTTGCCCGGGAACGGGTTCTCACTCTCGCAGTAGTATGTCCCCGTCTTGATGTCGTAGCGCCCGACGCTGCGGTCGCCGCGCGTGGCGGCGACGCGGAACAGCTCTTCCCTGAGGCTGAGCATGTCGTGCTCTTCCGTGAACCTCTTCGCGCTGGAGCGCTCGCGCTCTATTATGAAAAGCATCGTAGCCGAGGTGATGAGCACGATGATGAAGAAGAGCATGGAACTCGTCTTCGTCGAGGCGGTGACCGCGGCGTTGATTACGCTGCCGGGCACGGTGTTCAATAGGAACCACTTATTGCCGATAGCCGAGGTGATATCCATCGGCGCGTACACCGCGTAACGCTCCTCGCCGCCGACCAGATAGCGCATCGACCCGCTCTTGCCAGCCGCCATGTTCTTCCGTACCGTCTCGACGTCGGCGCCTGATACCTTGTTGGAGGAGAGTGCCGAGAAGAGGTTGGCGTCATCTTCCAGCTTGACGTTGGGGTTTTCCGAGCCGATTATATAATCGCCGACTGAGTTGTAGACCATTGAGAAAGCCTTGCCGTCGTAAATCTCGGAGATCAAGAGTTTGCGCAGCAGATCCTCGCTGTAACTGCCGGAGAACGCGCCGATTATCTTGGCGCCTTTCTTGATAGGCACCGCTATTACGAAGCCGCGATCCTTGCTGATCATATTCGATCTGAAGGCCTGGATAGCGCGTTTGCCCAGCATCGCCTGAACAAAATATCTGCGCGACGACACGTCGGTGACCTTGCCCTCGTCATCGTAAGCGTGCCCATCGGGCGTGATGTAAAAGACATGTTCGAACATAGAACTCTCGACTATGGCGAGCATGCGCGTCCTTATATTGGGGATATTTATGGAATCCTGCGTCGCGACGCTAGCCGCGAACACCTCAAGCATCTCGCACTGACCGTTGAGGATGGCGTTCAGAGTGGAGGCCTGCTCCTTCGCTGAATCCTGAAGCACCATCGCCGCCTGCGCCGTCTCGTTCTTTCTCGTAACGATGTTGTTGACAAGCAGCGCGAAGACGATCGTCACCAGCAGCAGCGCGGGCACAATGACGGGCAGCAGATATTTGCCGAAATTTATTTTGGGATGCCGCATAGGTTTATTGTCGTTGACCAATCTTCATCTCTCCGCAATCGTATCGTTATATTTTTATACATGCCATGGAGCAGACTCGTACACATTAACAGACATAAGATAAGTAGTTAAATTTTAACATATATAATCTTGTAT
>JAUNSQ010000073.1:0-1643 GCA_030539135.1 Synergistaceae bacterium
GTTCGCCGCGGCCGGAGACCTTAAGTCCGTCCGGGCGGCCAAGGTCTTCCATACGCAGCGCAGGGTCAGTCTTCGTCTCGCGTTCGATGCGGGTACGGAGCTGCCTCAGCGTGATCGCGTTGCCGTCTTTCCCTGCAAGAGGGCTCGTGTTGACAAGGAAGAACATCGATACCGTGGGCTCTTCTATATCAAGCGGCGGGAATACGTCGGATATCTCTGGGCTGCTCATAGTATCGCCAAGGTCTATGTTCTCAGGCCCCGTGAACCACACGATATCGCCGGCTCCAACCTCATCGACCTCCGTTCTGTCAAGCCCGTTCGTTACATAGAGATGCGCGCAGTTTGACGTGTCGGTTGAGACGACTTCCCAGTTGGTCTGGTCGTAATCTGTCCATCTTGTGTGAGTGCGCAGTATCCTATCGCCCTTGCGAAGCGTACCTTGCAGTATCCTGCCGCATCCGATACGGCCGAGATACTCGCTCCATGAAAGCGTACAGACCTGCATGAGGAAAGGCTTATCCATCTCGGCCTTAGGCGCTGGGACTCTGTCTATTATCGTCCTGAAAAGGTCGTCCATCCCGGCCTTTGTATTGTCTTCATTTTTATCGAGGTCGTCGACTATCCAGCCCTGCAACCCTGAGCCGTAGAGTGTGGCGAAATCGCACTGCTCTTCCGTAGCGCCGAGTTCTATGAAAAGGTCGAACGTCTTGTCGAGAGCCGCAGACGGATTAGCGTTTGGGCGGTCGACCTTATTTACTATTACGATTGGCTTCAGGCCAAGCTTGAGGGAACGCATGAGGACATAGCGCGTCTGAGGCATTGGGCCTTCGTTCGCGTCGACAAGAAGAAGGACGGAATCGACCATGGATAGGACTCTCTCAACTTCGCCGGAGAAGTCCGCGTGGCCCGGGGTATCTACGATGTTTATCTTATAGCCGCCCCATTCCACCGTGCAGTGCTTCGCCTTTATCGTTATGCCGCGCTCACGTTCGATGCTTCCGGCGTCCATGACGCGTTCTTCGACTACCTGATTATCCCTGAAAAGACGAGCCGCTTTGAATATCCCGTCGATGAGCGTCGTCTTGCCGTGGTCTATGTGAGCGATGATGGCTATATTTCTTATTTTTGATGAATCTTGCATTGTACAAATTCCCTTCATATTGTCGAATAGAAAAATCCGCTATATGGCTAAAGTGGACAAATGAGAATTATAACACTATTCAAAAAGGCGCGTCAAAAATACGTATCAGCAATTATGCATAAAAAAGCGGAACACGCGCTTCGGCAAACAAAAAAGACCCCCTGAAATTCAGGAGGCCTCTTTACACAATATCGAAACAGAGTTATTTAACGAGATCTTTGAGGGCTTTGCCAGGACGGAATGCCGGTACTGTCTTGGCGGGGATCTTTATTGTTTTCTTGGGGTTCTGGGGGTTACGGCCTTCACGGGCTGCGCGTTTGCGGGTCTCAAATGTGCCAAATCCGATAAGCTGGACTTTTTCGCCCTTTTTGAGGCTGGCGCTGATTGATCCGAATACTGCGTCTACGACTGCTGCTACGTTCTTCTTTGTGTTGCCTTCCACTGAAGCTGCTACTGCGTTGATAAGATCTGTCTTTGTCATAGTGTTACCTCCTAAATGAAT
>JAUNSQ010000073.1:1653-7869 GCA_030539135.1 Synergistaceae bacterium
GTCAAGTCCTTTCACTGAATATGGCCCATTTTATGTACATTTTTCGTAAAAATTGACATGTTTTGCTCAAAAAACTGAAAACATACTATAAGGCCCCTCTAAACATGCGCACTTTTTTAGTCTTCAGGACACGTCATATTTTAATTTTTTTATCATCTCGATCCGCGCGTGTTATAGCCAATGGACGCCGCGCCATAGAGCGCTGCGTCAGGGCCGAGACCTGAAATGTATATCTCAAGATATCCCCTGAAAGGTATCGGAAGGTATTTATACGCGCGTTCTTTGATCTCGTCGGCAATGCCGTCCGCCAGGCTCATGCCGCCCGACAGGATAAACGCCTCGGGATCCGTCGTTACGGCGAGAGAAGCCACACCGCGCGCCAGCGCGTCGAGCGCCGGTTCAAGAATAGCGAAAGCCTCCTTCTCGCCTCGCCGCGCCCACAGCGCTTTGAAATCACTCGGCAGCCCCACAGACCCTGCTTTCTTTTCTATCCAGTCGGCGGACGTTTCGGATTCGAGGTGTCCGACGCCGCCGCAGCCGCAGGCTTTTCCGGCCGGAGAGACAACTATATGTCCGGCCTCTGACGCGAGCCCATGGGCCCCTGTCACAAGCAGCCCGTTTGATATGATCCCGCACCCTATTCCAGTCCCTAGCGTGAGGACGACGCAGTCGGACATGTCTTTTGCGAGGCCGCGCGATTTTTCGCCAAGCGCGGCGCAGTTCGCATCGTTCTCCATGTAAACTGGCGCGTCGAGGCCCCCTGCGCTCAGCTCACGTTCGAGCATCTCCGCGAACTCTACGTCTTCAAGACCGGCAAAATTTGTGAATTTCAATATCCTCCGCCGCGTTTTGTCAAGGAACCCCGGTACGGCGATGCACACGGCTTCGATACGTGATTTTTCTGACAGCGCCAGCGTGTTCTCCGCAAGACAAGAAACGACACGCCCGATATCTCTTCCATCAGGCGTGCCGCAATTGATACGTGACGATATAGAAAGTTCTCCGCCATGTTCCCGTACTATCGCGAACGATATCGTATGTCCTCCAAGGTCTATGGCTGCGACGTTCATCTCGTTTTTTATCAGACGTTGAAACGTATCTCTATCATGTCTCCGTCTTTTACGATATATTCCTTTCCCTCAAGACGCAGACATCCGGCCTTGCGGCATTCGTCAAACGAGTTGGCGTGCGCGGCGTAGTCGTCAAAGGCGACGACCTGTGCGCGTATGAAACCTCGCGCAAGGTCAGAATGGATGGCGCCAGCGGCGTCAACAGCGTTCTCGCCGTCGTGCAGCGTCCACGCGCGAACTTCGTCTGGCCCGCATGTGAAGAAACTGATAAGCCCCAATACTTTATACGCCTCTTCTATAAGACGTTCGCGTCCTGGTTCCGTTATGTTGAGCCCCTCCGTGAACTCAGCGGCCTCTTCGTCCGTAAGTTCCGCTACGTCCATCTCAAGGCTGCCATAAAGGCGGCATACCTTTGTCCCCTGCTCTTCGGCGCGTTTCTTTATCTCTTCAAATTTTGGTATCTTCGCCTCGTCCGACTGGGTCTCGTCAAGATTGAGTACAATTATCTCAGGTCTCGATGTAACGAAAGTAAACCCTCGGAGCTGCCTCCATTCCTCCGGTTTAAGTTCCATACTGCGCAGAGGCTTCTCCTCCATCAGACAGTCGTAGCATTTTTCAAGAAGTTCTTTTTCGACTGTCTCTTCGGGAATCAGCTTTTTCTTAGCGCGAAGTTTGCCAAGCCTGTTCTCTATGACTGCGAGATCTCTAAAGATGAGTTCGTCCTCGAGGATATCCCAGTCTCTGATTGGATCGATGCTGCCCTCAGGGTGTTCGACCGCAGGGTTGCTGAAGCAGCGTATCACTTGGACAAGCGCGTCCGCGTCCGCTACGAACGACAGGAAGGCGTTGCCAAGTCCGGCCCCCTTCCCGGCTCCACGTGAAAGCCCAGCCAAATCGACAAATTCGACCTGCGCCGGCGTCTCTTTTTTGGGTTTGTGTATCTGCACCAGCGCGTCGAAGCGTTTGTCCGGCACGGAGACAACGGCCTTGTTGGGGTCGGTCTTCCCTCCGGCGTAAGGTTTCACCTCCGCTCCAGCTCTGGTGATAACATTAAAAATCGTTGACTTCCCGCTAAGCGGCAGTCCCACTATCCCGCAATGCAGCATAAATATCGCTCCCGTTCAAACTTATTTGCCTAAAAAATCCAGCATATCATTTTTATTTTATGATTATCAGTTTCTTCTCCAGCCTGTCGCTTATCTCGTCCATCTCGTCCCTGACATCCGGCGGCAGATTCCTCTTAGCCTCTCTTGTCCAAGTCGAGAGGTCTATGCACTGTTCCGCCATCCCAAGCGAAAAATAGTTCTTGTCTATTTTTTCACCGGCAATTATTCTCTCAATAATTCTTACGATAGCCTGCCCAGTACGTTTTACAGCGCTGGTGAGGACCGCGTCCGAGTATTTGACTTCCTGCTCCACATCGACGCCGATGACCCAATAGTCGTTCGCTTTTGCGGCGGCTATAGCCCCAAGCCCGGCTCCGCCGGCGGGCGCGAAAATCACATGAGCCCCTTGGTTCCTCATTCTCAAAGCTATCTCTCTTGCTTTCGCCGCGTCTTCAAAATTCCCGACATAGTCGAGCATGACTTTTATATTCTTATTTATATACCATGCTCCCGCGATATATCCAACCCTAAATTTATCCAGCGCCGGAGTTTTTGCTCCAAGGATAAGACCTATCGTGTTGCTTTTCGGGTTTATCCTGTCAATATCCTGCCGTTTTGCGACCCTGGCCGCGAGCGCTCCGGCGATAAATCCGGCTTCGTCGTCTCTAAACTCGACTGTGTAAATATTCTGCGCTTTGATCACAGGACCGTCGAGAAGCACGAACGCTACGTTTGGATATTGCGCGGCGGTCTGGGCTACGAGGTCGGAGAACTCCGTTCCGTTAAAGATCACTATATCCGACCATTGAGCGGCGGCCTCCAAGACATTCGCCCTCGTTTCGGCGGACTTCCTGTCGCCGCCGTTATAAACTTTCGTAACGATCTTTCTTAAGAAGCGCTTCTGCGCATAATCTATCCCCTCGATACAAGAGGCGTTGTAGTCGTTATTCACAGGGTCGCCGTCGATGATCAGAGATATCTTTTTTGGATCGGCAGAGGACGCCCCGCACCAGATAAATAATATAAGGATCCAAATGGCCGCGGCGATAAATTTTTTCATGACGTACCGTACCCCCCTGTTTCGTGTTAAACAACCAATACGTATCTATTATAGCCTATGCTTCGACACAATTGAACATAGCGGCGCTTCATGCGGTTATAACATTATATAAAAATTACTAAGCAATATCGGCGTTTTTAGCAGGGTGTTTTCCTTGACAACACCCTGCCCGGGCTTCATAATATCCAAGTTAGCAATAAACAACCATAAAATTGTTCGGAGTTGAACTTGCATGAACCTTCAGCAGATAGAAGACGGGAAATTCGCGGTCATCAAAAGCATTCCGACCGGCGAGGCGGGGCAGAGGCTGGAAGCCCTCGGGCTGCGAGCCGGGAAAGAGGTCGAAAAAGTATCGGGTATGCCTTTCGGAGGCCCGATAACGGTGATGCTTGACGGCAGACATTTTGCGATAGCGTACGGCGTGGCGGAGGAAGTAGAGGTCGCAGAATCTGCCGGACAGGGCGGCGGCCCCGATGAGCTGTAGAGACTGTCAGCTTTGTTCAAATAAAAAGACGCTCTGTTCTGGCGGCGGCGGCCCGTGTGAGAAGATACTCCTCATGGGTAACCCAAATGTCGGAAAGAGCGTATTTTTTTCCCGACTCACCGGAGTAAGGGCCCTCTCCTCAAACTATCCGGGCACGACTGTCGGGTTCACGGAGGGCATAATGCAGTACGGCAGCGACGAGGCTCACCTCATCGACGTGCCTGGCGCGTACACGCTCGATCCGACAAACGAAGCCGAGGAGATCGCGCATAGGATACTCAACGAAGGCGCTGACAAGGTCATTCTCGTGATAGACGCTACGGCCCTCGAAAGAAACCTCGTCATGGCGCTTCAGGTACTCGAACATGGGCTCCCGACCGTCATCGCTCTGAACATGGTCGACGAGGCTCGCCACCGCGGCGTGTTGATAGACATTCCGGAGCTTGAGCGCGAGCTTGGCGTCCCGATAGTTCCTACCGTGGCTGTTACAGGCCAGGGCATAAGCGACCTCATAACTAAGCTCGACGAGGCCCGCCCAAGCCACTTCAAACCTATGAAAAAGGAAGAACGCTGGAGGGTCATCGGCGGAATAATCGCTAAGGTGCAAAAAGTCACTCACCGCCACCATACGTTCATGGACAAGATAGAAGACATATCAGTGCAGCCCGTAATGGGCGGACTGCTCGGCCTCCTTGTGCTCGCCGTCAGTTTCACGATAATACGCATCGTCGGCGAGGGGATAATCTCATACATAACAGACCCGCTGTTTGAAAAATTATGGCTCCCCGTACTTGAGAAGATATCCGTCGCTACGGGCAGCGGATACTTCCACGACGTCCTGATAGGAAAATTGGTGGGCGGCGCTATCGACTTGGAACAAAGCCTCGGCGTCCTCTCCACCGGCATATACGTCGAGTTTGGCATGGTGCTCCCTTATATAGTAGCTTTCTACGCCGTGCTCAGCTATCTCGAAGATTTCGGCTACCTTCCGCGTCTTGCCGTTGTGTTCGACGCCCTGCTCCACCGCTTTGGGATACATGGCTACGCAATAATCCCTACGCTTTTGGGGTTCGGATGCAACGTCCCCGGTATCCTTGGAACACGGGTCTTGGAGTCTGAGCGCGAACGCTTCATAGCCGCCACGCTGATATCCGTAGGAATACCCTGCGTCTCCATACAGGCGATGCTGACCGCGACGCTTGGCAGGTTCGGCATGGGATATGTCGCCGCGGTCTACGTCACCCTCTTCTTCGTCTGGCTCGTCATAGGCAGGATCATGAACCTTACCCTCAGCGGCTTCAGCCCAGAGCTTATCGTAGAGATACCTCCGTATCGCCTGCCCTCCGTAAAGGCGTGGAGGGCTAAGCTGTGGTTCCGTATAAAAGACTTCCTCTGTGAAGCTACGCCGCTCGTCCTTGGCGGCATACTGCTCGTCAACCTTCTCGATACCGCGGGGCTCCTTGACGGCGCGGCGAGACTATTATCGCCCGTACTCGAAAAGATTCTCGGACTTCCGTCGGCCGCGGCTGTCCCGATCGTTATGGGGATGTTCCGCAAAGACATCGCGATGGGCCTTCTTATACCGCTCAACCTTACGGCGCATCAGATGTTCATAGCTGTTATCGTCCTCGCGATGACCTTCCCGTGCATCGCCACATTCGTCGTACTCTGGAAGGAACTCGGGTGGAAACGTATGCTCGCAAGCTCTGTCATCATGCTCTCGGCCGCGCTGATAACTGGCGGTATGCTCAACGCGATTTTTAAGATGCTGTAAAAATCCATTTCGTGCTTTAAAACATAGTGGCAGCCGCAATGATTACGCGGCTGCCACTATGTTTTTCATATCGCCCTTGTATAAATATATACGTTCCTTATTTGACCATGTCCTCGTAAAGTTTCTCCGAACGCGCGGTTATCATTTCCATATCAGCGCCGCTGCGCATAGCGTACCACGCGGCGCCGCCCATCCCGACCCCCTCTTTGACAAAACCTTTTTCGTAATCGGCAAGCCCCTGATATTTTGACTTTGAGAAATCAAACGGTGCGGCGTAACATTCGACTCCTATTTTTTCGCCATATTCGGCAAAGCAGCCGTTCTTGTCGTCCGCTACATACTTCGTCGTGGCGACGAGCATTTCGCGAGTGTCCTTCATATCCCGTATGAGGGCCGCGACTGCCATCATCTGAGTCCCGCCCGCAAGGACGACCTCGGTCTTCTTAGGCAGAGCCGCGACGAATGATGCGACGGATACCTGCATTGGATCTCCGACCTCCGCCGCTGCGTAGAGGCCTCTTCCGCGCAGCCCGCCAGTTTTTATCCTAAGACGTCCGCTGACTCTGTTCCATATCTCCTCTTTAGAAGACAGCGGGTTCACCGGTCCCGCAGAAGAGACTGTGCCGTCATACCCCAGCGAGCGCAGGAGCATGAGCGCCGTGGTCGTGCCGCCCGGGATAGACTCGCCTATGACTATCGTCCCGCACCCAGCCGCGATCTTT
>JAUNSQ010000202.1 GCA_030539135.1 Synergistaceae bacterium
TCCATGGACAGTTATCGCCCACAGCGCGAAGACTGTGTACTCTAAAATATGACACTTTGCGTTATTATATTACTTACAGCCCCGGGCCCTTCTTCTGCGGGAAGCTCGGGCTTCTTTTTTGATGTACGGCAAGCTGTGTGTGCAGTAGAAAAATGTGCTATACTTACCCGAACAAAAAATGCACCTACCCGCAAAAATTTTACGTGGAGGCCGTCATGATAATAGAGCGAAAACGCTATCTGGACAAGCTGATCGCAAAAAAGGGGAACGGACTGATAAAGGTTGTCACCGGCATACGCAGGTGCGGCAAATCTTTTCTGCTCTTTGAGATATACCGCTCCTACCTGCACTCCGTTGGAGTCCCTGACGAGAATATTATTGTGCTTGCGCTGGACGAGGTTGGCAGCGCAAGATACCGCAACCCGTTTGAACTTGATAAATATATCCGCGAGCAGGTTGCCGATAAGAGCAAAACGTACTATGTCTTCATCGACGAGATACAGAAAGTCTCTGAAATACGGAATCCATACCTTGATGACCATGAATCAAAAATTGGTTTTGTCGATGTGCTGCTCGGGCTCATGAAACTTAAGAACATAGACCTGTACGTCACGGGCAGCAACTCGCGTATGCTTTCATCGGACATTCTGACCGAGTTCAAGGACAGGGGCGACGAGATACATGTAAACCCGCTGACATACTCAGAGTTCTATTCCGCATACAGAGGCGATAAGCGAAGCGCGTGGCGCGATTACTTTACCTATGGCGGAATGCCGCTCGTCATGACAAAGACGACTCATGAAGAGAAGAGCAAATACCTCAAAGATCTCTTCGCGAAAACTTACATCACCGACGTGCTGGAACACAACAGCATTCTTGGCGAACAGAACGTGCTGGAGGACCTGCTTAACGTCGTATCTTCCAGCATTGGCTCCCTGACGAACCCGAACAGACTGTCAAAGTCGTTCCTCTGCATGAAACGCGCCGCCGTCTCACCGAACACGGTCAGCAGGTATCTCGACTATTTCATAGACGCCTTTATCCTGCGCAAGGCATTTCGCTACGACATAAAGGGCAAAAAATATATCGAAACGCCGCTGAAATATTATTTCACCGACGTCGGGCTCCGCAACGCGCGGCTGAACTTTCGCCAGCAGGAAGAAAACCACATTATGGAGAATATCATCTATAACGAACTCGCCGCGCGCGACTTTGACGTAGATGTCGGCGTAGTAGAATACAACACCACTGACGAAAACGGCGTCAAAAAGCGCGCGAAGCTGGAGATAGACTTTGTCGCCAACAAGGGCAGCGCGCGTTACTATATTCAGTCGGCTCTCACAATTGACAGTGAAGATAAGCGCGCTCAGGAGACCAATTCGCTGAACAGAGCTGGTGATTCATTCAAAAAGATTGTAGTCGTCCGCGACGATATAATCCCGTGGCACGACGACATGGGCGTTCTCTACATCGGAGTGGAACAGTTTCTTCTCGATGAATCCGCAATAAATCTGTAGTTGCTTTATTGCTTCGCATAGGTCTTGAACGCGCCTCCCTGACTGCGTTTTGTCCCGGGCCCTTCTTCTGCGGGAGGCTCGGGCTTCTTTTTTTAATGCACTGCTATTCGCTTGCAATGATAATATATCTGGAGGCGAAAGCAACATGCAGGAATACGGATACGCCAGAGTATCTTCAAAAGACCAGAACGAGGAGAGGCAGCTCATAGCGCTGCGCCAGTTCGGCATAGCGGACGAGAACATCAGTATTGACAAGCAGTCCGGCAAGGACTTTGACAGACCCGCGTGGAAACGGCTTATGAAGAAGCTGAGGCACGACGACACTCTTGTGGTCAAGAGCATCGACAGATTTGGCAGGAACTACACGGAGATACTGGAACAGTGGCGCTTCGTCACAAAGAAGAAGCGCGCAGCCATCGTGGTCCTCGACATGCCGCTGCTTGACACCCGGCACGGGCGCGACCTCACCGGCGAACTCATAGCCGACATAGTACTTCAGCTGTTGTCATACGTCGCGGAGACCGAGCGCGACAACATCAAATCACG
>JAUNSQ010000203.1 GCA_030539135.1 Synergistaceae bacterium
CGCCGGAGTATATTCGTAATCGCGGCGATAGCCATCGCCGCGATTATTGGAACATACCTCTGGCGGGACCTGCATTTAACGGGGACAGACGTCAAAATTCCTGACATCGTAGTCGAGAACATCAACATGGAGCGAGACATCAACGGCAAGCGCTGGACGTTCATATCCCCTCGCGTCGAGCACAGGGAGGGCATGGTCTACGGCGACTCGCTGGACGTCACCATCGACGAGGACAACGGCAAGCAGACGAAGATACTCGCGAAGAGCGGCACGTTCGCGAGGGCGAACAACGACCTTACGCTTGACGACGCGCGCGGTACTCTGGCCCAGGGCGGCAAGGCTCACTCCATGACGGCCGGCTCCGTATTTTACAAGGCGTCTGAGGAGCTATGGACTTTTTCAGGCGGCGTCGTGCTCAGCGACGACAAGACAGTGATATCAGGACGGGACGGTTCTTTCGCCTCAAAGACTGGAGAGTGCGCTCTCTCCGGCGACTGTGCCGTGACATGGGGAGATTGATCTATGGATAGATGTATAAACATTAAGTCTTTATTTTGTGTTCTATTTATCGCATTGTTAGTATTTTTTGCGATACCCGTTATGCCATGCAGCGCAGAAGAAGAGGACAAAATATTTCTCGACGCCGACGAGGTCAGATATGAGGACAGCACCGGCGTAGCTCACGCGGAGGGGAACGTCAGAGCGCGCAACAAGGACATGCGCCTCTACGCTCCGGCGGCGAAGTATGACTCTGAGAGCGCGAATGTGACCGCCTACTCCGACGCGAGAAACGACGTAGTACTTATCTCAAACGGCCAGAAGCTTGTTGGAAAGCAGCTGGATTACAACCTTGTGACGAGGCACGGAGTGCTGACGGACGCGCACGGCAAGATGGACGCCATGTACATGCAGGGGCGCGACGTGAAGGTTATGCCGATTGAGGACGCAGAGCGCCTCGGGATAATCAAGCGCTCGAAAAAGCACACAGACGACCAGATGGTCGCGGAGTGGCTCGGCGTCACCTCGACGACGTGCGACTTCCCAAACCCGCACTACAAATTCGTATCGAAGCAGGTCGTCATGATCCCCGGCAAAAAGACGATCATAAAGAATCCTAAGATTTACATAGGAAAATTCCTTCTCTTCACATACCCGTTCGACTACATCATCCGTCACGACAAGCGGGCGTCGAAGATAGCCCCCATCATGGCCTATGACTCGGAGAAGGGCGGCGGCTTCGGAATCTCGGGCGAGCTCGACTTCGGCGAGTGGGGCGAGGCCAGCCTCTATGGCGTCTACTGGACGAACAGCCTGTGGGAGGCCAAGCTGCGCTATCAGAAGGAGATAACGGAGGGGCTCACGGCCTTTATCGAGTCTGACCGCCTCTACGACAAGGACGACGACGATATAATGTGGCGCCCGAAGTACGGGCTGCACTATGACAGAAGCGGCTGGGCATACAACCTGCAGGTCAGCGAACGCGAACTCATACAGACGGAGATGACGCCAGGGCAGGAGCGCCGCTTTAACGTATGGTCGAAGCCGGAGTTCCGCGTCACGTCGCCGTGGTACACGGACCCTGCCACAGGCGCGAAGCTGAGGTTCATCGGCGTCTACGGGCGCTATCAGGAAAACACGACCACGGCGCGGCCATGGATAGACAGATGGGCGCTGGCCGCGCAGCTCAGCGGATCGTTTAACGTAAACTGGGGCATATTCAAGCCCTACTATGGCGCGAGCTACATGTACTTCGACTATGACGGCGGCGAGCAGACTCAGAAGGTCACCGACGCGACGGTCGGCGTTAGCTGGAATATCGGAGATATATCGTTTAATACAAGATATTTCAGACGCTGGGTGGAGGGAAACAGCAAATTCAGCTGGGATCGGTATGCCAACAATGAAAATATTTATCAGACAATCTCGTTCCCGCTTCCGATAGGCGCTTCGTGGGAGAAGTGGACATTCTCCGTGACTGGCACATATAACATGATTACGGACAAGCTCGCGCAGATGTACTACTACCTGACCTATAACAAGCACTGCATAACCTG
>JAUNSQ010000074.1:0-7157 GCA_030539135.1 Synergistaceae bacterium
GACGGCGAAGTGCTATGGACCAACATTAGGGCGATAGCAATGCAGGAATATTCATTTGGCAAGGAGTTTTTCTTTACCCTTCATGATATTACGCCGCGTGTGGAAGCTGAACATAAATATCAGGAGGAGCTAGCGTACCGCGCGACATGTTTAAAGGATTGTATCGTTCACGCGCACTGCAACTTATCGCAGAACTTAGTAATGTGTTTGGATACCCAATCGGAAGAGGTATATAAAAATCAATGGGGCAAAAACGTGGATGATGCGTTATCTTTTATCATAGATAACATCCCTGATGGCCCAGAGAAAGAACACATTAAGAACCTGTTTAACAGAAAAGCAATGCTTGCTGCTTTTGCGAATGGTGATACGACGAACGGCGGAATATATTTCAGCAAGTTATTTCATCGCTGGATCAGGATCGACTACTATTTGCTATTGAATCCGGTAAAAGAGTGTGTGGAAGCTATCATCTTTGCCCACGATGCTCATGAGCAGAAACTGTCGCAGATGATATTGGACGTTATTGCCCGCAAATTCTTCGACTATATTGGCTGTATCGACGTTGAAACCGGACGTTATAATTATTATTTTAAAACAGACAGGCCTATCAGGTTCCCGGAAGAAAAGAGCGGGGATTACGCCAATTTTTATAAAGAACAGCTGCGCCGTTCCGTAGTCCCTGAAGAGCTTGAAGATGCAATCGTGAAGATGGATATCTCCTATATACGCGAACAGCTTGAGAAGAATGAATTCTATTCGCATCTTGTCAGGATCAGAGAGATAAACGGAGAAGTTCTTAAGAAAAGGATATCTTTCACCTATCTTGACGAAGGACATAATGTGATAGTAATTGCTAGAAACGACGCTGATAATATTACGCTCATGAATTTGAAGCAGCGGTTGATATCAAACGGATATTTAGACCGAATCGACAAGAAATCTAAAAAATAGATAATGCTAATTTTTTTGTGCTGTTGCTGAGAGATACGGAAGTAAGCTGCAATTAATCCTTCGGAACGAGTGGTTTCTTCGTAAAAACACATGCTAATTATGCTATTATTAACGCAATGGGAGATGTGGGCATGAAGAAATCATTTGCTTTATTTATTTTGACGTTCGTTTTAATAATCATCTGCGGTGTTTTTCAAGCCTCATCTTCCGAGGCTATGTCTTCTACTATCTATTATCAGATGGCGCAGAAATATAAGGATACGATCAATCCTTTTGCCGCTATGGTACAGAGCGCGCACGAAACAGGATATTGGACGAGCCGCCTGTGGGCTCTCGGTTACAACGGAGCTGGACTAAAGGCTGATAGGAAGTGGCGTTCAACTGGGCGGCCTTGCATTTCTAAACACAGCACTGAAAGCGCCAACGGCAGATATCACACCAAACATTCATATTTCAGGAAATATGGTTCCCCAAAGGAATTTTTTATGGATTACGCCGCGAAGATAAAAAGGGATTACCCGCTGTGTGTTCGCAACAGGGACAATATATGGGGGTATCTCGCGGGACTGTATCGCGGGCGAATCGGTAAATGGGCGACCGACCATAAATATTATGAAAAACTTTCGGACAAAGTGATGAAGCTGGCACCCGAGATATATTCGGACAGATGGAAGGATGAACTGTTGAAGGATTATAAAACGGCGAAAAACTCTTCGCAGCTCGAAGGCTGGCAAATAGATATAATAGAGAAAAATCTAACGACCGCTGGAGTATTGCGCTGATATGATTTCAGGAATTGGAATAGATATTTGCTCCGTTGACCGTATGAAAAGGGCGGTGTTGCAGAAGGGGTTTAAGGAGCGTGTGTTCTCGGAGGAGGAGATCTCGTACGCGGACTCAAAGGCAAATCCGGCACAGCATTATGCGTCTGCGTTTGCCGCGAGGGAAGCGTTCGCAAAAGCCACCGGATGGGGAATAGCGCGAGTTGGGATGGCCTTGTGCAGCATAATACGAACGGATAACGGCCCGTCATTTGTTTTTTCAGGCGATATCTCAGAAAAATTAAAAGAGAATAATATCGTCAAAGTATGGCTGAGCCTGTCGCATGAAAATGGCATAGCCGCGGCGATAGTCGTGCTGGAGACAGAGTGATGAGCGTTACGGCTGACAGCAATAATATTTCTTCTTATACAAAAAAAGATATAAAAGGTTTTCTCTGCGATTTCCCAGACGATATACATAAGGGAGACAGGGGCGGCGTACTGATCGTCGGCGGAAGCTGGAACTATCGCGGAGCTCCTATGCTTGCCGCTTTGGGTTCTCTGCGTGCTGGCGCGGGGCTAACAGTCCTTGCGATCCCAGATTTCATGGTTGGCGAAGCCTCGATGTTTTTGCCGGAGGGGATTTTCCTGCCGCTAAAGACAATGAATGACTGTGTAGTCGCCGAACGCGTTAGGGATACGATATCTCCGTGGCTGAAGCGCGTCGGCGCGTTGGTCGTGGGTCCCGGTATTGGTCGCGGTGACCGTGTCAGAGAGATAGTCAGCTATTTTTGGAATATGTGCGATATCTCTATTGTGATGGACGCGGACGCGCTATATTTTCTCTCACAGATGTGGGACAGTCTGCCGTATAGGGAAAATATTGTTATTACTCCGCATTCTGGTGAAGCCGGTATGATTTTAAACAGCACTCCGACTGAGGTCAACGGCGACAGACTCGCCGCAGTAACGCGACTTTCGGAGAGAGCGGGGACTGCTCTTTTGAAAGGCAAGAATACGTTAGTTTGTTGCAATAATAAAATAGGGGGAATTGAACAAGGTTCTCCTGCGCTCGCAGTTCCTGGTTCGGGAGACGTGCTGAGCGGATGTATCGGAGCCTTGCTTGCGCGTGGACTCGCGCCTTTCGACGCGGCGGCGTGCGGAGCTTTGATCCACGCGGTGGCTGGGGAAAACCTTGAGAAGTCCATCGGTGTCAGCGGTGTGCTTGCAAGGGAGATAGCAAATGTTTTGCCGACAATTATCAGAGACTGAGATCGCGGTCTTTACCGCTTCAGCGGATGAAACAGCGAGGCTAGGAACGATTATTGGCGAGCGCGCCTATCTAGGATTAACGGTACTAATGTACGGCGGTCTAGGAGCGGGGAAGACCCTGCTTACGAAAAACATTGGCGCCGCGCTCGGCTACAAGAGGATAAAAAGCCCGACGTTCATCATAGTAGCCGAGCATAACGGCGGCAGACTGCCGTTGGTGCATGCGGATCTATATCGGCTGCCAAATTACAGTGAGGTGGATTCCCTGGATTTGGAACAATATATCGACCAACGGGACGTATTGATCATTGAGTGGGCGGAACGTTGGGAAAATCCACCTATTGAAGATTATATTTCTATCCATTTCAATATCCCGGAGGCAGATGCCGAGAGCCGCGAGATGATATTGGCGTCGCATGGCGAAAAGGCTAAAGGACTGCTTAAACAGATCAAAGATGAGATAATAGCTGGACAGGTGATATGAAATGAAGATACTTGGAATCGACTGTGCGACAAGACAGACTAATGTGTGTGTCTCTGACGGAAATGGCGGACTATATACTTTTTCATCAGAACTGGCTAGGGATCAAGCCTCAAAGCTTCCTCTTATCGTTTGTGAGCTCCTTACGAAATCAAACATAAAATTATCCGAGTTAGAACTTGTAGCCGTTACCACCGGGCCTGGATATTACACGGGAATACGTACTGGAGTCGCATACGCGGCGGCTCTTGCTGAATCTTTGGGGCTGAAAATAATCCCGCTCTCAGGAATGGAAATGTTTGTCTATGATTTGCGAGGGAAGTCTAAAGTTTTAGCTCCTGTGCTGAAAGCGCGGAGCGACAGCCTTTATTGCGCGATATATTCTTATTGTGAAAATAAGTTTAATGAGATACTTTCTCCGACTTATATGCCTTCGGCTGGATTTGCCAAGACGCTTGCGGATTATCCAGACGCTTTGATCGTCGGCAGCGACGCGGTGCGTTACCCCGAACTGCTCTCATTAAATTACGGTATAGCGCCGCGCCCATCTGGACCTGCTGAAAACTTGACTTCAATGGCTGAAAATCATATCGCGGCGGCAGTGGCCCCAGAAACTGTCCGCGGCAAATATCTGAGAGAGCCTGACATCGGGCCGACAAGATAATTGTAGGCAATTGTGAGAAAATATAGAATTTAATCTTTTCCTTGAATAAACAAGATGTATTTGTCATAATACAGTTAGTTTTTTCAACAATTCAATTGCTTTGCAAAAGGATTGTATTCTGAAGAGAAGCGGGAAGGAAGGTGGGTCTTTTGGCGAAGAAGTTCAACATCGAAATCAACGAGAAATGGTGCAAGGGATGTGGCCTCTGTATCGCTATTTGCCCGAAGAAAGTATTGGAACTGAACGAACAGGTCAAATGTATCGCGGCCCGTCCGGACGACTGCATTGGCTGCCGCCAGTGCGACAATATCTGCCCGGATATGGCGATTTCAGTTAAGGAGCGTGACTAAGAATGGCACAGAATGAGTTCTGGCAGGGCAACAAGGCCATTGCTATGGGAGCTATAGCCGCAGGGTGCCGGTTCTTCGGCGGGTATCCTATCACTCCGTCAACGGAAATAATGGAGACGATGTCTGAAGAACTTCCAAAACTTGGCGGAAAATTTATGCAGATGGAAGACGAAATCGGCGGTATTGCTTCTGCTATCGGAGCTTCAATAGCCGGCAAAAAGACCATGACGGCGAGTTCTGGCCCTGGAATCTCTCTCAAGCAGGAACTTCTCGGCTATGCTTACATTGCTGAAATTCCTATAGTTTTAGCCAACGTCCAGCGCGGCGGCCCATCAACAGGACTGCCTACAAAGATATCCCAGGCGGACGTCATGCAGGCGAAATGGGGCCCGAACGGAGACCATGGCACAATAGCTTACGCTCCTTGTTCGATTCAGGATTGCTATGAAATAACTATCAAGGCATTCAACAGCGCCGAGCGTTACCGTCAGCCTGTTATTATCCTCGCGGACGAAGTGCTGGGACACATGCGCGAAAAGATTACGATACCCGATCCTTCTTCGTATACAATAGTTGACCGCAAGAAGCCGACGGCCTCGCCTGACGAATTCGTGCCATATCGTGCGGACGAGAACGGAGTCCCTCCGATGGCGGCTTTTGGTGACGGCTATCGCTGGCATGTAACGGGCCTTACTACAAACGAATGGGGCTTCCCGACAAACGAAGCTCCAGACATTGACCTCAAGGCCAACCGCATCCTTACGAAGATCAATCGTTTCCGCGACGACATCGTCGAATACACTGAAGATTATATGGAAGACGCGGAAGTCGCAGTCTTCTCATACGGCAGCGTATATCGCTCGGCCCTTCGCGCCATCCGCGTACTGCGCGAGGAAGGCGTTAAAGTTGGACATTTCCGCCCAATCACACTTTGGCCGTTCCCGGACAAAGAAATCGCGGAGCTCTCCAAAAAAGTCAAGACAATAATCGTACCGGAACTCAACGCTGGCCAGATGGTTCTCGAAGTCGAGAGAGCCGCGGCCGGCAGATGCGAAGTCATAGGAAAGAGTCTCATCAACGGAGAGCTTTACAAACCGGCTGAGATAATGTCCTTCATCAAGGAGGTGGCGTAATTATGCCGCGCGATGACGTTAAAAACCTTCTGCGTTCGAATTTTATGCCTCATATCTGGTGTCCCGGATGCGGTCACGGAATCATAATGCACTCGATCCTTCGTGCCCTTGCCGACCTCCAGATACCTAAAGAAAAAATATGCATCTCATCGGGGATCGGCTGTTCAAGCCGTATGCCTGGTTACATCGACGCATGCACGCTGCATACGGCGCACGGACGCTCGCTTGCTTTCGCGACTGGCGTCAAGATGGCAAACCCTGACCTCACGATAGTCAACGTAATGGGCGACGGCGATGGTACCGCTATTGGCGGCAACCACTTCATCCACGCATGCCGCCGCAACATAGGCATCACAGCCGTAGTCATGAACAACAATATCTACGGTATGACCGGCGGACAGGCGTCGCCGACGACGCCGGAAGGCGCGTTCGCGGCCACGGCTCCTTATGGCGCAATCGACCCGACATTTGACGTCTGCAAACTCGCAATAGGCGCTGGCGCGACGTATGTAGCGCGCGCTACGGTAGCGAATCCCGCGCTCTGCGAGCAAATACTCAAAAAGGCTATTGAGCATCAGAAACACGGGTTTGCGCTTGTCGAGCTCGTCTCCTACTGCCATACGCAGTTCGGACGCAAGAATAAACGCAGCCGCCCGATGGACAACATTAACTTCCTCAAAGAGCGCACTGTTATGAAGGCTCAGGCCGACAACATGACAGAAGAAGAACTTCAAGGCAAGATCGTAGTGGGCGAATTCCTCAACATAGAGAATGCCCGCGAATACACAGAGCGCTACGATGAAGTAATCAAACGCGCTAAGGCAAAGGCATAAGGGGGACGGGATCATGAGCGATCGTTTTGAAATTCGCGTTGCGGGATCCGGCGGACAGGGCGTAATCCTTGCCGCAGTTATTTTGGGTGAGGCAGCCGCGCTTCATACCGAAGGCCTCCACTCTGTACAGAGCCAGGCTTACGGACCTGAGGCTCGCGGCGGCGCGTCAAAGTCGGAAGTTGTATATGACCGCGCTCCGATAGATTATCCGAAGGCGTCAGCTCCGAACCTGCAGGTCATCCTTACACAGAAGGCCTGCGATAAATACAGCCACGACACGGCAAAAGGCGCGATGGTCATCCTTGACGACTTCTTTGTTACCGATCCGCCGAAACTTGACGCAGACGTCTACATGCTGCCTATCGTCAAGACGGCGCGTGAAAAAATCGGAAGAGAAATCGTCGTAAACATGGTAGCCCTCGGAACAGCCGCGAGAGCCCTCGAATCCAAAGGACTTATCAAGCCGGAAGCGGTAAAGACCGCTATCCTCGCCAGAGTCCCGAAGGGAACAGAAGCTCTCAACGAGCAGGCGTTTGAGGAAGGCTACAAAATGATGTGCGAGGCTCTTGATAAGAAATAAAAGTCAAAGCCTATTTTAAAATTAAATTACAGCAAAAGGGTTGCCGTGAGTTTGTACACGGCAGCCCTTTTGCTGTATAGTATCAGCTAAGATAAATCAGGGAGACATAACGAAACTAACAATAGACAG
>JAUNSQ010000074.1:7167-7796 GCA_030539135.1 Synergistaceae bacterium
CAGGCTTAACAACGAGGGCGAGGGCGTAGCGAGACTTGGCGACGACGGGCTGGTATTCTTCGTGCCAAACGCGCTGCCTGGGGAGGAAGTCACTGCGCGTATCGTGCGCGTTAAGAAAAATTACGGCACAGCAAAGATTTTGGAGAGACACTCATCATCACCAGACAGGGTATCTCCGCGCTGCAAATACTTTAATATCTGCGGCGGCTGCCAACTGCAGCATATCAATTATGACGCTCAACTCAGGCTGAAAAAACAGTCGGTCGTTGACGCGCTTGAGCGTATCGCGGGGATCGCCGAGCCGCCAGTGGAAGAGTGCGTCGCGTCGCCGTTGCAGTGGAACTACCGCAATAAGGCGTCTCTGCCTGTACAAAAGACCGCCAGAGAAAATTTCTCTGCGGGGTTTTATAAATCTCGGACGCACCAAATAGTTCCCTTTGACACATGCCCCGTCCTCATGTCTCATATTCAAGATAACATTTTATTGCTTCTAGAAAAATTTTCGGAGATGGAATTTAACGGTTACGATGAACAGACGCCAAATAATGTTACTAATTTTATAAGACATATCGTAATTAGATCGGCAAAAAATACAGGAAAAAATCTTTGTGGAATAGTCGGTACGAGAT
>JAUNSQ010000075.1:0-5514 GCA_030539135.1 Synergistaceae bacterium
TACCTGATTGCCTTGATATTTGTACTGCTCCTTGAGTCTGTGCAGGTCGGCGCGGTTCGCCGTCGCTACCGCGAGCGACGCGGCCCTGTCGCCGCTTGCCGTCTCCGGCGAAGTTAGGTTGCCGCTGATGGGCCTCTTCGACTCCGGCGGGATCGCCATATAGTTCATCAGCGATATGTGCGCGGCCTCGTGGAGCCCCTTTGCCGTGCTGAGGTCCGCTGTGTTCGTGGCGAGCTGCTGCGCCGCGCGTATTACCTCGAGGCGGTTGGCTAGCCCAAGCTCGTTCATCTTCTTCACTTGGCGGAAGTGGACCTCGGAGGTCGATACGGCCGACTGCTCGGCCTTTATGCGCTCGCGCTGGAGCAGCACGTTGTAGAAGCGCGCGAATAGTTCGCCGAGGGCGCTGTTCTCACCGTCCGTTATCAGCAGGTCGGCCATTGTCTTTACCTGAGGAGCCTGCCTGCGTATCGCGCTGTTCTTGCCGCCTGAGTATAGGGTCTGTTCCAGAGTCGCCGCCGCGTATTTGGCTTCGTTCTGTTCAGTGGCGGCGAGGGTGGCTAGGTTTTCCTTCTGCCTGTTGATGTACGCCGAGGCCGAAAGGTTGGGGAGCAGAGTCCCGTCGGCCTGTATTTTGAAAGCCTCGGCCTTGATGACCTCCTGCCGTAGCGAGCGCAGAGAAGAGTTGTTCTTCAGCGTGAGGTCTATCGCCTCGTATATGTCCATCGACGTTCCCTGCGCGAGGCATGGAGCGGCCGACAGAACGCACGCTGAAATAATTACGCTGAGTATCGTTTTCACGGATCGGCTCATTTAGATCTCCTCCCGAAAAACTTATTATAAACGCTCCCGCATTTTCGCCAGCAGGTCATAAATATCGACTGACCCCTCATATCCCTGAGGCGCAAGAACGCGCGGTATCTGTGTATGTATGGAACGACGCGGTCCTTCGCGTCGTCGAGTACAAGGTAGACGACCGGTATGACCAGCAGCGTCAGCATCGTCGATGTAAAGAGCCCGCCGATGACCGCTACGGACATAGGCTGGCGCGTCTCGCCGCCCTCGCTGAGAGCCATAGCGACCGGCATAGTACCTATCATTGTAGAAGTCGTTGTCATGAGTATGGCGCGAAGGCGCAGAGGTCCGGCCTTTTTCACAGCCTCGACCTTATCAGAGCCCTCGGCGCGAAGCTGGTTAATGAAGTCGACGAGCAGTATCGCGTTGTTGACGACGACGCCGACCAAGAGGATTATCCCCATGAAGCTCATAACGCTGAGACGCAGCCCCATCAGCGCCAAGAGGCCAAAGGAGCCCGCCGTCATCAGCGGCAGAGAGAACATGACCGTGAACGGGTGCCTGAACGACTCGAACTGTATGGCCATCACCATGTAGACGAGTAGGATGGCGAAGACGAGCGCTATAGACATGTAGCCAAAGCTCTCCTTCATCCTCTCCGAGTCGCCCGCTGGAGTTATCGCGTACGTCCCGTCTTTCGGCGCGTATTTGTTGAAGACCTCTTCCATTATCTTTATGCCCTCGCCGGGTGATATCCCTTCGACGTTCGCCCCTATCTGGAGCGAACGCTGCCTGTTGTACCTCTTGATGACGTTCGGAGCCATGCCTATTGATGATGAGACGAGGTTTTCAGCGCGTATGGTCTTGCCGCTCATCGTGGTGACGAGCGTATTGAGGACTTTCGCGGGGTCGTTGCGCTTCTGAGAGTCGGCGCGGAGTATGATGTCGTAGCGGTATCCCTGGTCGCTGAACGTCCCGCTCGTGTCGCCGCCGAACCAAGTCAGCAGCTCGTCGGATAGGTCTCTGATGTTGATGTTCAGGTCGTCCGCGAGGGCGCGGTTGAGCGCGAGATTGATGCGCGGCTTGTTCATCTGGAGGTCTGTCGTGATATCGACAAGCCCTCTCGCGTGCTGTTCGAGGTCCTTCTTTATCTGGTCTCCGAGGTCGGCTAGCGCCTCGCTTGTCGGGCCTTGGATGACGAGCGTGATGTCGGAGCCGCCCCATGTCCCCATCTTTATATCTACGTCGCGGAACTTGGAGAGCTTAGCCCTCAGCTGTTTCATCACGACGCCCGCGCGCGGACGCTGCGAGCGGTCCACAAGCTGTATGTTTATCGTAGACTTATAGACTTCGCGCCCTGTGCCGCTGGCTACTATGCTGTACGTGTAAGCTACGCGGGGGTCGCTCTCCAAGAGCCGTATCATCTCTTTTGTGACGAACTTCGTTATCTCAAGCGACGAGTCGGCGGGAAGCTCCGCCTCAACGCGCAGACGCCCCTGGTCTTCGCTGGGAAAGAACTCGGTGCCAAGCATCGACGCGAAGCCTATGCCCAATAGGAATAGGACCATCGCCCATGTGAGGACGACTTTTCTATGGCTGACCGCGTAAGCCAGGGCAACGCGGTATTTGGCTTCCAGCCATATAAGCGGACGCTCGAGCGCGATCTGGAGCGGCCCGTACTTCTGCCGCCCTAGCAGCCGCGAGCAGAGGAACGGCGTCAGCGTGATAGATATCAAGAGCGATATCGCTATGGTGGTGGAGACTGTTATTCCGAAAGAGTTAAAGAAGCGGCCCATCATGCCGCCCATAAAGGCGACTGGAATAAAGACGGCGAGTGTGGTCGCGGCTCCGGCGACGACGGCCATGGCGACCTCGGAAGTGCCTTCCTGCGTGGCCTTAAAGAGCCTCTTGCCGGAATCCCTGTGGCGCGTGATATTGTCCATAATGACGGTCGTAGCGTCTACGACCATGCCGACCGCGAGCGACAGCCCCATCATCGACATGTTGTTTATCGTTATGCCCATCCCGTAGAGGACGGAGAGGCTGCCGAGCAGACAGACGGGTATAGTTATGACCGCGATGATGGTCGCTCTGATAGTTCGCAGGAAGACGAACATTATTACGGCGGTGAGAAATATGGATATCATGATGTCCCAGAAGACGCCGTTCATCGAGCGGAGGATAAATGTCGCGTTGTCCTGAACGACGGTGAGCGATATCCCGGGAGGGGCAACGTTGTTGAGGTCCTTTATGCGCTCCCTGACGGCGCGTGAGAGCTGGACTTCGTTTGCGCCCTTCTGTTTGCGTATGCGGACCATTATCGTCTGAGTCTCATTGTAGAGGGCTCCGCGTCGCTCGTCCTCGAAGTCGTCCTCGATCCTCGCTAGGTCGCGCAGTCTGATGACCGCGCCGTTCCTGACGGAGATTGGAAGGTATTCCAGCTCGGCCACGGACGTATATTCTCCGTTGAGCCTTATGCCGAGTTCCTTGCTTCCGGTCTCGACTCGGCCGGCCGGCAGCTCGACATGCTTGTTGTATATAGCGTCCTTTATCTGCTTGGTGGTGACGCCGTATGCCTCCATGCTGTCGGTGTTGAGCCATACCCTGATGGCCCTTGTGCGGAAGCCTGACAGGTCGGCGTCGCCAACGCCGCGGACGGTTTGCAGACGCTCCGTAACTATCTTGTCAACGAAGCGCGACATCGTCTTCATGTCGGAGCGGCCGTCGTTCTTGACGGCGATGTTCATGATAGGCCTGTCTGACGGGTCGTATTTATCGACGCGCGGTGGGTCGCAGTCGTCGGGCAGGTTCGCCGTAGCGAGGCTTACCTTGCCGCGCACGTCCGCCGCCGCGTTGTCTATATCTCTGCCAAGCTCGAACTCTATGACTATGAAGGAGCGCCCCTCATAGCTGCTCGAGCTCATATTCTTTATTCCCTCAATGGTGTTGATGCGGGCTTCGAGAACGTCTGTAACGTCGTTGTCCATGATGGCGGGGCTAGCGCCGTCCAGCGTCGTGCTGACCACGACTACGGGGAACTCGACGTTTGGCATACGCTCGACTCCCATATTGAGGTAGGAATATGTGCCGAACACGACAAGCGCGATCGTGCATATCAAAACAGTAACAGGACGATGCAGGGATACGTCGGTGATTTTCATTTATAAAGACTATCCACCCTTGGCTGTCAAGATAAAAAATACAACTGTATGAGGATACCATTTTATAGCCGAAATGTGTGGATTTTGTGTAAGAAAATTCCATAAAGCGGAATTTTTCTTAATATCCGGCATGAAAAGCGCCGATAGACAGCAAGGACAGGGCCGCGCAGAAGCGCGGCCCTGTCCGTTATGACCGAAGCGAGTGAAAATTATTTCTCGTAGTAGCGGTAGAGAGCCTGAGTGCCTTCGTTCTCCATTCCCTGTTCCGCGAGCTTCCTGTACAGATCGAGCGTGAGCGCGAGCGCCGGAAGATCCATATCCAGCTCCTTCGCGGCTTCTTCCGCCAGCTTCATATCCTTGATGAAATGCTTGATGAAGAATCCCGGCTTGAAGTCGCCCTTCAAGATGCGCGGGCTGTAGTTCGTGAGGCTCCACGAGCTGGCCGCGCCGCCGCCTATCGCGCCGAGCAGATTATCAAGGTCGAGCCCGCATGATTTAGCGAACGCCATCGCCTCGCACATCCCGGTCATCGTTCCCGTGATTGCTATCTGGTTCGCGAGCTTCGCGTTCTGTCCGGCTCCGGCCTCGCCCATCCTGCGTATCGTGCGCCCCATCTTCTCAAAATATGGAAGAACGGCTTTGAAATCCGCCTCGTCGCCGCCGACGAGTATCGTGAGGATAGCTTCGCGCGCGCCCTTGTCACCGCCCGTTACCGGCGCGTCTAGGACTCCGAGCCCGCGGGCCTTTCCCGCTTCCCAAATCCTCTTGGCTAGCTTCGGGCTGGACGTCGTCATATCGACGAGTATCGCGCCGGGCTTCGCATTCTCGACCACTCCATCTGGGCCGAGGTATGTTTCCTCGACGTCCTTTGGGAACCCTACTATCGAGAAGATAACGTCGCACTTCTGAGCGATATCTTTCGGCGAATTTTCCCATATCGCGCCCTTCTCAACGAGCTTGTCCGCCTTCGACTTCGTGCGGTTGTAAACGTGCAGTTCGTTCCCGGCATCGAGAAGATGCCCCGCCATGCTTGCTCCCATAACGCCTATGCCTATAAATCCAAGGACTTTTTTATCCGCCAACCTAATCAGCCTCCCGATATTTTATTGAAACAAAATTCTAAGAATATTTTACACGAAAATGCGGCGAGCGATATACGGCAAACACGCGCCTTGAAAAAACATTTAACGCAGAGAAATAAAAAAGGAGGCTCCGTTGTAAACGAGGCCTCCTGTGTAATGCTATACGAGTATCTTTACATCACAAATCCGAACACTATGTAGAGGACGATCGAGACGACGGCGAAGAGCGCGCAGTACGGGGTCTGCGTCTTGACGTGGTCGATGATGTCGCAGCCCGACGTGGAGCAAGACATGATTGTAGTGTCGGATATCGGCGAGGTGTGGTCGCCGAAGATGCTGCCTCCGAACACGGCTCCGGCTGTGAGCGGGACGCTTACGCCCATGTTTATCGCCATCGGCAGGGCTATGACGGACATGATAGCCATCGTTCCCATCGAGGTCCCCGTCGCGAATGAGATGAGGCAGGCGACGATGAAGAC
>JAUNSQ010000075.1:5524-7792 GCA_030539135.1 Synergistaceae bacterium
ATTGAGGTGGCTGAGGAATATCGACGACAGGTAGTTGCCAGTGTCGAGACTCTTAACGACCGTGCCCATCGTGAACCCAAAGAGCAGGATAAACGCTATTGGGAGCATCGAGCCCGCGCCCTTGAACATTTCGTTGATGAGTTCGTCAAGCGTGTAAAGTTTCTGCGAGAGGCATATTATGCCCATGACGAGCAGCGACGTGAAGCATCCCCAGAGCAGCGCGTTCGAGCCGCTCCCCTTGAGTATCGTGCCGCCGCCCGTTACGAAGAGCGTCACGATGACGGAGATAAGCAGCGCGAGAATCGGCAGGAGCAAGTTCATGACGCGGGGCTCCGCGCCTTCCTTGCGGATGTGCACGACGGACTCCTGCGCGTTCGCGGAGGCGTGCTTCGGGTCGTCAAGCTCGCCCGTCGAAGCCGCGCGGTCTTCTGCGGCCTTCATTGGGCCGAAATCCTTCTGGAATATGGCTATGACGAGGACTCCGAACACGGCCAGCAGGCAGTAGAAGTTGAGAGCTATCGATTCGACGAGCACTCCGATAGCGTCGGCTTCGGGTACTCCACCTGACGTGAGGTAGCCTATCATGGCCGCGAGCCAACCGCTGAGCGGGATAAGGACGCAGACAGGCGTCGACGTCGCGTGGATGATGAAAGCCGCCTTCTCATGCGGGACATGGAGAGCGTCGTTCACTGGGCGCGCGACGGAGCCCGTGACCATGCAGCTGAGCGAGCCTGACGTGAAGATGAGCACGCCGAGCAGCCAGTTGAAGATGTTGGCGGCGCGTTTCGATTTGATGATGCCCTTCTTCTTTACCATGACGTCAACGAAGCCGTCGATGCCGCCAGACCTCTCGATTAGGTAGATGAGGGCGCCTATCAGGAGCATGGAGGCGATGACTATCGTATTGCCGCTCGAGGCCATCGTCTTCACGAAGCCGTTGAGAGTGTTGTTAAGTCCTACAAAGACGTTCCAATCGGCTGTGATGACGGAGCCGAGGAAGACCCCTACGAACAATGATATAAAAACGTTCTTTGTAACGAGCGCCAGAGCAATTGTGAGGATCGGCGGTACTACAGACCAAAAGCCGTATTGCATGATAAATCTCTCCCTTGAATAATGATTTTTATTAAGATATTTTTATCGCTTTTACGCAGTAAAAATTTATTTTCTTACGGACTTTCCGAAGTGGTTGCTGATGACTCTTCCATCCGCGATGGCCTGTCTGCCGTTGATAAGGACGTCCGTTATCCCGAGCGGCGGCGTTATCGGTGAGCTGAACGTCGCGGTGTCTTTTATGTTATGCAGGTCGAAGATGGTTATGTCGGCGTCGTCTCCTACGCTGAGCCCGCCCTTCTTCGCGAGCCCAAGTTTCGCAGCCGGCATCGACGTCATCTTTTCTACCGCGTCGTAGAGCGGCAGCTTCCCGCCGTTCACGTACTCGTTGAGGAACCTCGGAAAGGCCCCAGCCGCGCGGGGATGTCCCTGCCCGGAGTTGAGTATCCCGTCGCTAGCCAGCATCACGCCCGGATGGAGCAGAGCCATATCGACGTCCTCGGGGCGCATGACGTGGCATACCGTGAGCGTCATCGGAGCGTCGCGGCGCAGTTCGTCGAATATCTCCTTTGTGCATCTCTGTCCCTTGTATTTGCCCTCGCATATCTCGACGACGCTGTAATCCGTGTGGTAGCGGTCGAGGAACCCGTCGTCGTATGTCGTCGTGCCGAGGTACGTGCTGAAAGCGTAGTATGGGTAGCAGTCGCAGTGAAGGTGAAGCCCATTCGCGCGGTAGTTGTCCATCCTGCGGAGGAATCGCTCCATCTGGCCGAACCCCGCCATGCTTCCGATGTGCGAGACCTCTGTGTTAAGGTCATATTTAAGGCCGACGGAGATAAGTTCGTCCGCGGCGTCGAAGATAGCCTCGGCGTCGTCGCGAAGGTGCGCCGCGATAAGCTTGTTTTCTTTCTTGCACAGCTTGGCCGTCCCATCTAATTCTTCCTTCGTTATGCCGGGGACGTAGCGTATGCCGTAGGAGACTCCAAGGCATCCGCCCTCCAGCGCGGCCTCCGTGTCGCAGCAGAGGATCTCAAGCTGGTCTTTTGATATGGGGGCGTACTTGTCGGCGGCTCCCGTGCGCTCGCGCAGGAAGGCGTGCCCAGCCAGCATCGCCATGTTCACAGGGGCCCCCTCCGCGTCCACGGTGTCAAGATATGTCACAGGGTCGCAGACGTTCAATCCGCAGTTGCCGCCGACCGCCGTCGTTACTCCCAT
>JAUNSQ010000204.1 GCA_030539135.1 Synergistaceae bacterium
CGCCGCGCTCGCTATAGAGGATATGACCGTGAGAGGCGCGCCAGCGATAGGCGTAGCGGCCGCTTACGGCGCGGCTATAGCGGCGTATAACGCCCCAGAACAACTGGAAGCCGCGCTTGACAGGCTTTCCAAAACGAGGCCGACCGCGGTCCATCTATATTGGGCGCTCTCCAGAATGAGATCGGTCTTAGAAAAAAATAAAGACGAAAACAACCTTGCAGAACTGCTTGAACGCGAGGCAAATGAGATATATAGAGAAGATATAGACATAAATAGAAGACTATCAAATCACGGACAAACCCTTTTGCCGACAAACGCCGCTGTAATAACGCACTGCAACGCGGGCGCGTTAGCCACCGCAGGATATGGAACGGCGCTTGGCGTCTTCCGCGCCGCCGCGGAGAACGGAAAGAAATTGAAGATCTACGCGGATGAGACGAGGCCGCGTTTTCAGGGCGGCAGGATAACCTCTTACGAGCTTTACGAGGACGGGCTGGACGTTACGGTGATTTGCGATTCAATGGCGGCTTTTCTAATGTCGAAGCGCAGGATCGACGCGGTTATTACCGGCGCCGACAGGGTGGCTCTGAACGGCGATACGGCGAACAAGATAGGCACGTACAATCTCGCTATAGCCGCCAAATATCACGACGTGCCGTTTTACATAGCCGCGCCTCTCAGCACGATAGACACTAACTGTCTCACGGGAGCGGATATCCCAATTGAAGAACGTTCGCCAGACGAGGTTAGAGTGATAGGCTGCGCGCAGGTGATACCCGAGAGGATACCGGTGTGGAATCCGGCCTTCGACGTAACTCCGTCTGAGCTTATCGCTGGTATAATTACAGAGGTTGGAATACTAAAGAGACCGTACGATATAGATATAAATAAAATTTTTAACGATGGCAAACATACAGCAGTCGGAGGAAACTAGAACATGAAAAATGAATTTTGCATAGCGGATATCAAACTCGCGCCAGAGGGATACAAAAGAATAGACTGGGCTTGGCAGTATATGCCTGTGTTGAGGCTCATAGCCGACGAGGAAGCCGACAATCAGCCGTTGGCCGGAATAGTGGTTGGAACTTGTCTGCACCTTGAGGCTAAGACGGCGTGTCTGCTCAAAGTGCTGCGCAGGCTTGGGGCCACCGTGGTGACCGCCGGGAGCAACCCGCTTTCGACGCAGGATCCTGTGTGTGCCGCGCTGGTCGAGGACGGCATACATGTCTTCAGCAAACACGGCATGACGGCTGAGGAGTACAGCGAGAATATCCGTGAGATGCTTAAATGGGATCCGCAGGTGATAATAGACGACGGAGGAGACGTTGTCTCCATGGTCATCGAACACCGAAGAGACCTTATCCCGAATATACTCGGAGGCTGCGAGGAAACTACGACCGGTATAAAACGTCTGAAGGCGATGGACGCGGAGGGCGTGCTTCCATTTACTATGCTTGCGGTCAACGACGCTCAGAGCAAACATCTATTTGATAACCGCTATGGTACGGGGCAGTCCGTTTGGGACGCGATACTCCGCACCACAAACCTGATAATCGCAGGGAAGAATGTTGTCGTCGCCGGATATGGATGGTGCGGCAAGGGCGCTTCGCGCAGAGCTGCCGGACTTGGGGCGAGAGTTATCGTTGTGGAGGTCGACCCTCATCGTGCGCTCGAAGCCTTGATGGACGGCTTTGAGATCATGGATATGAACGCCGCAAGCGCGATAGGCGATATTTTTATCACGGTCACGGGCGATATAAAGGTCATCCGCAGAGAACACTTCCTAAAGATGAAAGACGGAGTCATCCTGTGCAACGCGGGACATTTCGACGTTGAAGTCTACGTGCCGGACCTTAGGGAACTGGCTTCCAAAGTCGTCCCGTCGCGGAACAATATCGACACTTATGTGCTTGAGGATGGGCGCAGGCTTCACCTCCTCGGCGAGGGCCGCTTAGTCAACCTTGCCGCCGGAGACGGGCATCCCGTTGAGATAATGGATATGAGCTTTGCTATGCAGCTGCTGTCCGCTCTGTATGTG
>JAUNSQ010000076.1 GCA_030539135.1 Synergistaceae bacterium
CCTCACAGCGATACGCGCGTGCATAGATTTCTGTCGTGGATCGGGTCGTCGCGCGGACAGGTGATTGGCAGTTGGGAAGAACACGCGAAAGAATGTATTTCTTTCATGGTCAAACGTTCTCTGTGGCCCAGTGTTGAGTCCACATGGAATGTTCCTGTCGGCGATACCCCGAACGAGACGTTGGAGAATATCGGGCGTAGGTTGGGAAAACTATTGCCGGGAGGAGTTGTAGATATGGAGTCCGCCGGCAGATTATTTATGGACGCGTTCGCGACGGGAAAATTTGGCAGGATGTCTTTTGAAAAACCGGATGGCCCGTCAGTTTTGGAGAGTATGTAGGCATGTTTTGCGACTTTGCGGACAACATCGTTGCGGGGACTGACGAAGCTGGAAGAGGCCCTTTGGCCGGGCCCGTCGTCGCCGCGGCCGCTATCCTAACGTCTGAACAGCAAGCTGTGCTGCTCGAGTGCGGCCTGAAAGATTCCAAAAAGCTGTCGCATACCGCGCGAGAGCGTATCTTTGAGAAGATATGCGTCCTTGGAATCGAATGGAGCGCTCAGGCCGCTTCTCCGGCAAGAATTGACAGGGTCAATATCCTTCAAGCATCCCTATGGTGCATGAAAAGGTCTGTCGAAAAACTGCGCGTTCGTCCAGACATTGTGCTTATTGACGGCAATTGTCTGATCCCTAACCTAAAACTGCCGCAGGAGAGCGTCATAAAGGGCGACGATAAGATACCAGCTATAGCCGCCGCCTCTGTCGTTGCTAAGGTATTGAGGGACAGGGTCATGACAGTATTAGACAAGATATATCCAGATTATGATTTTGTCGGACACAAAGGATATCCGTCGGCAAAACACAGGGAAATATTAAAAATGCTCGGCCCTTCGCCGATACATAGGCTTTCGTTTCGCGGAGTGGTCATAGAACAGGACAATGACGCTTAGCAGAGCGATGGAACGTTCAGTCGCCGGTAAGAAACCGCCGCTCGAAAAGATCTCCGAGCCTAATCCCGCTGTTCCCGCACATCTGAAGACGGGACAGGCTGGAGAAGACGCGGCTGCGGATCATCTCTTGAAGAACGGCTATAAGATAATAGCCAGAAACGTAAGATATAATAAAATCGGCGAGATCGATATCATAGCGCGAGTTGACGATTATGTTGTGTTTGTTGAAGTCAGGACCAGAAGCGTAGGGAAAATAATGCCGCCGGAGATGTCGGTCGGGCCTGATAAGATGAAGAAACTTATCAGAGCCGCGAGGATTTGGGTGGAAAACAAGAACTACGGCGGATTTTGGCGCATAGACCTTGTGGCTATCACTATAAATGAAAACAATTCTCCAGCCACGATAGAGCATATAAAAGATATTACGGAGGGAATATTGTGAACACGGTTTCTGGAATAACACTTCGCGGTGTACAGGCTGTGCCGGTTGAGGTTGAAGTTGAAACGACCGGCGGACTTTTCACAATATCTGTCGTCGGGCTGCCAGATACGGCGGTCAAGGAGGCGAGAGAAAGAGTGCGCGCGGCTCTGCGGAGCGTAGGCATCAACGTCAAAGGCAGAGTCGCGATAAACCTTGCCCCGGCTGATATCCCAAAAGAGGGCGCGCTGATGGACCTCCCGATGGCGGTAGGCATAGCGTGTTCGCAGGGAGGCATAGCCGTAAAAAGGCCGTCGCTGTTTCTTGGAGAACTCGCGCTTGACGGGAGACTGAGAAAAGTCAGAGGCGCTGTGCCAGCCGCCTTTTTGGCCAAACAAAACGGTCTAGACCTCTACGTCCCGACTGAGAACGCTTATGAGGTCGGACTAGTCAGCGGAGTCACGGCGTATAAAGTCGCCACGCTGTCAGACCTGTTCGCCCACCTTCGCGGCGAGATAGAGCTGCCAATAGTCGACCAAACGATAATTACCGACGTTGAGCCGGAAGCGGATCCCGATCTTTCCGATATAAAGGGACAGGCGGCCGCTAAAAGAGCCCTAGAAATTGCCGCGGCAGGCCACCATAATTTGCTCTTTGTAGGTTCCCCCGGTTCAGGAAAGACGATGCTCGCCCGCGCCATGCGTGGGATACTTCCACCGCTCTCCGATAAAGAACTGATGGAGGTCATTTTGCTCCAGAGTACGGCGGGGCTCGACGCCTCCATATTGCGTGAGCGTCCATTCCGCTCTGTACACCATACCGCCAGCACAGTCGCGCTGTGCGGCGGAGGCGCACACCTTAGGCCGGGCGAGATAAGCCTCGCGTCGCGCGGGGTGCTCTTTCTTGATGAATTTCCCGAATTTAACAGGGACGTTATCGAAGCTCTGCGTCAGCCGCTCGAAGATGGGCAAATCACCGTCAGCAGAGCCTCGGGAAGTGTCGTTTACCCGGCCAAGGTGCTTATGATCGCGGCTTGTAATCCATGTCCGTGCGGGTTCTTGGGCGATTCTGTAGAACGCTGCACGTGTTCGCCTGGGACTCTGGACAGGTACAGACGTAGGCTGTCTGGCCCGATTCTCGACAGGATCGATTTGCATGTCTCCGTTCCTCGGCTAATGCCTGACGAACTTGTCGCGCTCAGCGGCAAATATGGCGAGAGCAGCGCTGTCGTCCGCAAGAGGGTGAAAGAAGCGCGCCTGCGTCAAGAGAACAGATGGCGGCAATTTGGTTTTCAATCAAACTCCGAAGTCCCGGAGAAGATACTTAAAAAATATATGCAGGTGAAGCCTGAAGTAAAAAGTTTCATGCTTCAGGCGCTTAATAAAGTTCGACTTTCTGGGCGCGGTCTGTCACGAGTGCTCAGAGTAGCGCGCACGATAGCGGATCTTGAGAATTCAGAATGGGTCGAGACTCAGCATATTGCGGAGGCTCTGAGCTACAGAGAAGGAGAAGCCCTTTCATGGATGAAGTGACAAAGGCCTTTTTACTTCTGGGAAGCGTCACCGCGGATATTCGTGCTTGGAGGAAGATGGCGGCCCGTTCTTTTGAGCCGCGTTCGCTGTGGGAGGGAGACTTCACCCAAATCGGAAGAGAATTGAGACTTTCCGAAAATTCGTTCGACCTGCTGAAGCGTCGAGCAAAAGCGGGTTGGGCCGAGCGCGAGGCGGAAAGGTGCGCAGCCCTGGGAGTAAAGTTGATCACCTGTGAAGACGCTTCATACCCTTCTTCATTGTTTGACCTCGACAACGCGCCGCTGGTTCTTTACTGGAAAGGCGTCGATATAGATATACAAAGTTACAGGACAGTAGGGGTAGTCGGGACACGGAAGTGTTCCTCGTACGGGAAAATCAACGCTGAAAAAATCGGGAACTGCTGCGCGAATTATAATGGTCTGCTCATAAGCGGCGGCGCGATGGGGATAGACGGAAGCGCGCACCATGGAGCGTCTGAGGCTAACGGAAAGACGATAGCTGTGTTTGGCAACGGAGTAGACGTAGTTTTTCCACAGTGCAACGCGAAACTTTTTGATAGAATAGCTGAAAACGGAGCCCTTATATCCGAATTTCCTCTAGGGGCATGCGGCGAGGCGTGGAGGTTTCCGCGAAGGAACAGGCTTGTGGCGGCTTTGTCCGAGAGGTTGGTAGTTGTCGAGGCTCCTATGAAGAGTGGAGCGATGATAACGGCGAGGCTTGCGCTTGAACTTGGCCGTGAAGTTTGGGCCGTGCCGGGGCGCATCAACGACGAAGTATCTGACGGACCCAACCGTCTCATCTTTGACGGTGCATACCCATATATTTCCGACGACGTGTTCTGGGGGCCGCAAGTCACGGACGATATCTCGGATGGTTCGGCGGAGCGGCCTGTCCTGAGCCCGGTAGAACAATTGGTCATGGATCGTTTGGTTAGAAGCGGAGGACATACGGTTGACAACATCGCGGATGAGGTTAATATGGGCGCCGCTGAAGTGCTTAAAATTATTACGCTCCTGTCCGCGAAGGGCCTTGTGTATTCATCCGGCCCCGGACGTTACAGCTCCAAAAATTAAGAGAGGTGCTCTATATGGCAACTGAAAAGAAAACACCTGTGAAAAAATCCGCGGCGTCTAAGACCGCAAAAAAAACTACGGGCGTGAAATCCCCGTCATCGAAGAGCGGAAAATCAGTTAAAAAAGTCTCTTCGTCAAAGATCAATCCCGCTAAGTTCAAGCAATTTGAAAATAAGACGCTTGTCGTAGTCGAGTCTCCAGCAAAAGCAAAGACTCTCGAAAAGATACTTGGAAGCGGATACCGCGTCCTAGCAAGCGTTGGGCATGTCAAGGACCTTCCAAAGGGCCGCATTGCCATAGATATGGATAATGACTTTGAGCCGGAATATATACAGGTGAGAGGCAAAGCCGACCTCATAAAAGAACTAAAGGGCGCGTCCGACGCGAGCGGAAAAACTCTTCTGGCTTCCGACCCCGATAGAGAGGGAGAGGCAATCGCTTGGCACTTGGCCACGATACTTAATATAGACCCGGCAAGCAAGTGCAGGATAAGAATGCACGAGATCACCAAGCATGGCGTCACCGAAGCTGTAGCGACACCCGATTCTATCGACATGGACAGGGTCAACGCGCAGCAGGCGCGCAGGGTGCTGGATAGACTTGTTGGCTATCAGCTGAGTCCGCTGCTGTGGTATAAAGTCAGAAGGGGGCTTTCAGCCGGAAGAGTCCAGTCCGTGGCTCTGCGTATCGTGTGCGAAAGGGAAGACGAGATAGAACGTTTCGTCCCCGAGGAGTATTGGCTTATTGACGCGGAAGCCTCCTCAAGTTTGAAAGATAGAAAGTATACGCTAAGGGTGGAGAGATACAAGGACAAGCCTTTGACGATACAAAACGAGAAGCAGGCGGAGGAAGTAGTGGCCAGGCTCAAAGCCGGCAAAATGCTCGTCGAAGATTTTAAGACAAAAGAAAACAAAAGAGCCCCTCTGCCCCCGTTCAAGACAAGCACGCTTCAGCAGGAGGCCTCCAGGCGCTGTGGGTTCGCGCCTAAGAGGACGATGCGTATCGCTCAGGCCCTTTATGAAGGGATAGATATCCCGGGCAGAGGGCCGACCGGGCTGATAACTTATATGCGCACAGACAGCCTCAGGCTTGCCCCCGAAGCTATAAGCTCTTCGCGCAGCTACATCGGCGAACAATATGGGAAAAAATATGTCCCGGCGAGACCGAACGAATATATGCCGAAGGGAAAGGCCCAGGACGCTCATGAGGCGATAAGGGCCACGGATCCATTTATTACGCCGGAGTCCATCAAGGCATATCTGTCGGCGGAGCAATATAAACTCTATGAGCTGATATGGAGCAGGTTCATCGCCAGCCAGATGTCCGACGCCATAACGTCGCGGTCGACGCTGACCTGTATAGACAACGAATATACATTACGCCAGAGCGGCATCGTCGTTACCTTTGATGGGTGGGGCAGGCTCTACCCGCTGGGAATAAAAAGCGTCGTGATCGAACCGGCAAAGGTCGGAGAGATACTTGACGTCGATAAGATATTAAAGGAGCAAAAATTTACTCAGCCGCCCGCGCGCTACACAGAGGCGGGCCTTGTTAAAGCCCTTGAAGAAAAAGGCATCGGCCGCCCGTCGACATACGCGACCATCATAGACACGCTTTCGATACGCGGCTATGTGGAGAGGGGAGAAGAGGACAAAAAACTTATCCCGACAAAGCTAGGGCGTTTGGTGTGTACTTTCCTAGTAAAATATTTCTCTGGGCTGATAAATGTTGACTTCACCGCTATGATGGAGCAGGAACTCGACCAGATAGAGCTTGGCGAATTGACGTGGAAGAAAGTAATAGCTGGGTTCTGGAAAGACTTTAAGCCGACGCTCGACGAGGTCTCTGCGACTGCTGAAGAAATGCACCCCGCGCCTGAGCTTATCGGTGAGAAATGTCCTGAGTGCGGAAACGAGCTGATCATCAAGAACGGACGTTTTGGCGAGTTTATCGCATGTTCTGGCTATCCGAGCTGCAAATATACTAGAAAGATCGTCCGCACCACCGGTATTAAATGCCCGAAATGCGGCGAGGGAGAGCTTGTGCGCAGACGGGCGACCAAGGGCAAGACAAAAGGGCGCTTCTTCTACGGCTGCAGCAGATATCCAGATTGCGACTTCGTCGCGTGGAAGAAGCCTGGGACGCAGGCAAAAGACGGCGGCGCGGAAAACGAAGAGAGAGAAAACGCAGTTGAAGACATGTGATCCCATCTCCGTCATCGGAGGCGGATTATCTGGCTCTGAGGCGGCGTGGCAGCTGGCCTCTAGGGGTGTGCCTGTTCGTCTGTATGAGATGCGCCCGGACAAAATGACTCCGGCGCACACCTCGTCTATGCTTGGTGAACTTGTGTGCAGCAATTCGTTTGGTGGAGATCAAAATACAACTCCAGCCGGAATACTAAAATATGAACTGCGCCGCTTTAACAGCCTTATCATGTCATGCGCCGACGAGTCCAAAGTCCCGGCTGGCAATGCTCTCGCCGTGGACCGCGAGCTATTTGCGAGGGCTATAAGCTCAAAGATTGAAACCAATCCACTTATAGAAGTAATACGCGAGGAGGTAACGGATATCCCATCCGGCCCCGCTATAATAGCGACTGGCCCGCTTACGTCATCGGCCTTGGCTGAGGATTTGAAGACGCTTACGGGCAACGAATTCCTTTCGTTTTACGACGCTGTCGCTCCAATAGTCGCGCTCGACAGTATAGATATGAGATATGCGTTTAGAGGAAACAGATATCAAACGAACAGCGACTATATAAACTGCCCAATGGACGAAGAGACGTATCACGTATTCTGGAGCGAACTCGTCGGGGCGGAGACGGCGGAAAGGCATGAATTTGAAGAGGACATGAGGCATTTTGAAGGATGCTTGCCCGTTGAAGTGATCGCGAAGCGCGGAGAGCAGACCCTCCTTTTTGGCCCAATGCGCCCCGTTGGACTTTCTTCATCGTCCGACGGGCAGTCGTATTATTCAATAGTACAGCTGCGTCAGGACAACAGCGAGGGGACTTTGTACAACATAGTCGGTTTTCAGACAAATTTGAAGTGGGGCGAACAGGAAAGAGTCTTCCGCCTGATACCGGCGTTAAGAAACGCCGAGTTTGTCCGCAAGGGCGTCATGCATAGGAATATGTTTGTCTGCGCTCCAAAGGTCCTGGACGAATGTTTGCGTATAAAGGGAAAAGAGAAACTTTTCTTGGCAGGGCAGATATCGGGTGTTGAGGGATATCTTGAAAGCACCGCGATGGGTTTGGCCTCAGCGTTATTTATGTACGCTTCGCTGGTGGGTTTGGATATGCCGCGCTTCCCCATTGATACGGCGATTGGAGCTCTTATAAATTATCTAAATACCGCGATGCCTGAGACGTTCCAGCCGATGAACGTCAATCTTGGGATCTTTCCTAAGCTGCCCGGCAAGAAAATATTTAAGAGGCCGTTGCGCTGCGCCGCGTACGCGGCGAGAGCCGAAGCCTCAATTGAAGATTTTATAAAGACAAATTCTGAGTTGTTTCAAACGCTGCAATAACAATGTCATGGGGTGATATGTTTTAAATGCGCTTTTCTTGTGAATTTTCTTAAAATTTTCTTGAATTTTCTCTTTTTCCTGCTAGAATACCTTGCATGGTAGAGAATATATCATCAAGCATATATTCGTTTTTAGAGTATCTCAAATAGAGATGGCGATC